>CAZDHR010000021.1:0-33657 GCA_964505295.1 uncultured Planctomycetaceae bacterium | reverse complement strand
GGCTGATCGCTCCGCGGCCGCTCGGCATGACCGCCGCCAACGACTGGACTCAGGAGATCCTCACCAAGGGGCTCCCCGAACTGAAGCAGCTCTACGAGATGCTCGGCGTGGAGGACCTCGTCACGGCCAAGCACTTCTCCTTCCCGCACAATTACAATTACGTCTCCCGGTCGGTCATGTACCACTGGCTCAACAAGCATCTCAAGCTGGGCCAGGAAGAGCCGATCGTGGAAGAGGATTTCGAGCCGCTCTCGGTCGACGAGCTGACCGTCTGGGACGACGCACATCCCAAGCCCCCGGGCGGCGACGACTACGAGCGGTCGTTGCTGCGATGGATCACGGAGGACTCCGAGAAGCAGATGGCCGGGCTGGTGCCGCGCGACGCCGAGTCGCTGGCCCGATACCGTGAAATCGTGGGCGGGGCGGTCGACGTGATGATCGGTCGCGGCCTGCCCGAGGCGGGCGCCATCGAGCTGGAGCACCAGCCGAAAGAAGAATTGGGCGACTACGCCATGGTTCGGGGCCTCGTGCAATATCCGGCCAAGGGCGAGGAGGTGCCGATCGTCGTCCTCGGACCGGGGCCCCAGCCGTGGAACAAGCAGGTGGTGATCTGGGTCGATGCGGCCGGCAAAGCCGCACTGTTCGACGAGGGCGGGAAGCCCAAGCCGGCCGTACGCAAGCTCCTCTCGACCGGCACGGCCGTGGTGGGCATCGACCTGTTCGGCCAGGGCGAGTTCACCGCCGACGGCAAACCGATCGACAAGGCCCGGCTCGACCCCAACGAGAAGCGGCACCATTACGCCGGCTACACCTACGGGTATAACCACCCGGTGTTCTCGAAGCGGGTGCACGACATTCTGTCGCTTGTCGGGCTGGCGCGGAGCGTTCGCACGGTGGAGAAAGTCCATCTGGTCGGCCTCGGCGGCGCCGGGCATTGGGTGGCCGCGGCGCGGGCCCAGGCGGGCAGGGCCGTCGACCGGGCGGTCGTCGACACGGCCGGCTTCCGCTTCGCCAACCTGACCGACTTCACCGATCCCGACTTCCTCCCCGGCGGCGCCAAGTACCTCGACCTGCCGGGCATTTTGGCCCTCTCGGCCCCGGGCGATCTGTGGCTGGCGGGAGAAGGGCCCGAGGCGCCGCCCGTAGTGGCCGCGACGTACCGGGCCGCTGGTTGTGCGGACAAGCTGGTCGTTTGCGACGCAGAGAAGCCCGAGCGAGAATCGGCCGCGCTGGAGTGGCTGGTGCGATAGTGGTCCACCACCCCAGCGACAACCACCCCTCGCCTTGGACGAACCGATGAACCAGTACGAAAACCCATTGATCACCCGGTACGCCTCCTCGCGAATGAGCGAGATCTGGAGCCCGCAGCGCAAGTTCAGCACGTGGCGCCGGCTCTGGATCGCGCTGGCCGAGGCCGAAGCGGAGCTGGGGCTTCCGATCGCGCCGGAGCAGATCGCCGAGCTGAAGGCGCACGTCGACGATATCGACTTCGAGGCGGCCGACCGGCACGAGCGCCGGCTTCGGCACGACGTGATGGCCCACGTCCACGCCTACGGCGATCAGTGCCCCACCGCCCGGGCGATCATCCACCTCGGCGCGACGAGCTGCTTTGTCGGCGACAACACCGACCTGCTCCTCATCCGCGAGTCGTTGGAGTTGGTCCGCGATCGGGTGGCGGCCGTGATTCACCGGCTGGCGAAGTTCGCCGCCGAAAACCGCGACCTGCCCTGCCTGGCGTTCACCCACATGCAGCCGGCCCAGCCGACCACCGTGGGCAAGCGGGCGTGCCTTTGGGCCTACGACCTGGCGCTCGACCTGGCGGAAATCGAGCACCGGCTGGCGACGCTCAAAGCACGCGGCCCCAAGGGCACCACCGGCACCCAGGCCAGCTTCCTCAAGCTGTTTGACGGCGATCACCAGAAGGTACGTCGCCTGGAACGGCTCGTGGCCCAGAAGATCGGCTTCGAGCGGTGCTACGCCGTCACCGGCCAGACCTACCCGCGCAAGATCGACTCGCAGGTGTTGGGCGTCCTGTCGGGCATCGCCCAGAGCGGCCACAAAATGGCCACCGACCTACGCCTGCTCGCGCATCGCAAGGAGATGGAAGAGCCGTTCGAGACCGGACAGGTCGGGTCGTCGGCGATGGCCTACAAGCGAAACCCGATGCGGAGCGAGCGGCTCTGTTCGCTGGCCCGGTTCGTCGTCAGCTTGGAGTCGAGCCCTGCGGCGACCCTTGCCACGCAATGGCTGGAGCGGACGTTGGACGACAGCGCCAACCGGCGCCTCGTGCTGCCGCAGGCCTTCCTGGCGATCGACGCAGTCCTGATCCTCGCCCTCAACGTGACCGACGGGCTGGTCGTCTATCCGAACGTGATCGGCAAGAACCTGGAGGCCGAGCTGCCGTTCATGGCCACGGAGAACATCCTCATGGCGGCGGTCGCCGCAGGAGGTGATCGCCAATCGCTCCACGAGCGCATCCGCCGGCACAGCCAGGCGGCCGCCGCCGTCGTGAAAGACGAGGGCGGGAAGAACGACCTCTTGGAGCGACTCGCGGCCGACGAGGCCTTTGCCGCCGTAGATCTGGCCTCCACGCTCGAGCCGCGGCAATTCGTGGGCCGGGCACCCGAGCAAGTCGACGAGTTCATCGCCCATGTGGTGGAGCCGATCCGCGCGAAGTATCCGCAAATCTCCGACGTAGACGGGGAGGTACGGCTCTAAGGATCAGCCAGAACAGCTTCCATATTTCGCCTCCCGCCTTGTGCGGTCCGAGAGGCGATTTGGGAACGCCCTCTGGTCAATGATCGGTGAGACAACTACCTCCCCCGTTCTTGCAGTAGAGGGTGAGGAGGTAGAAGGATGGAGAAGACAAGGTGGTCGGGGAGTGGATCAGGGAGTGGTGGGCGGCGACGGGCTCCCCGATCCGGACCATGTACCGCATCCTCGACGATCGGCAGGAAGTCCGCGAGCGGCGCAACCAACTGAAACACGCCCCCAGAAACCCCGACTGGCGGCGACCGCCCCGCGGAAAAATGTGGGAGTGTCATCAGATGCTTCAGGCGCGTTGACGTTCCACCGCTCGACTGCCAAAATGACGGTGTTGGGCTTTACGTCGGGTCCGAAATGACAGGAGGTGCTCACGTGTCCAAGCCAGGCAGAATTGACTGCAAAGCGCCATGTGCCAGTAGCCGCGAGGGCTGCCTTGCGAGACTCAAGTACTACGGGCTGAAGTGGCTGTTGCCCATCGCGGGCTTCGTGTCGCTCGTTTGGTTCCTGGTCCGCGTGATCCCGAAGCCGAGCCGTGCGGCGTATCCTTGCCAGCGCATGGCCGCGCCGTTGGCCTCGGGTTTTGTCGTCTGGATCCTGGGCCTGCTCGCCTCGGTGTCGGCGGCCCGGAAGGCGAAGCACTATCTTCATCGGTCGCGATACGTGATCGCCGGCCTGTGCATTGCGGTGAGCGTGGGGGCGTTGTGGCTCACGCTCTCGATCACCCAAACGAAGATGGCGGTCGCTGACGACCCGGTCCCCAACGCGCCGATCGGGGTCGCCAAGGGCATCCATCCCGGCCGCGTCGTCTGGGTGCACGACCCGGAGGCAACCGACTGGGAAGGGCCCGGCGACGGACATTGGTGGGAGCCGAGCCACACCAGCCAGCCGGCCGTCGACCGGATGCTCTCGCATGCGATCCGCTCGCTGACCGGCGAAGCGAGCGACGCCGCGGCGTGGGACCGCCTTTTCCGATACTTCAACGGGACGCACGGCAAGGGAAACGTGGGCTACCGGCCGGGCGAAAAGATCGTGATCAAGGTCAACTTCGTGGGTCTCATCTGGCGCTGGGACTCGGTCAACCCCGAGACTTACGATTTGAAGAACCGCATCGACTACATGAACACGTCGCCGCAGATGATTCGGGCCGTGCTGCGGCAGCTCGTCAAGACCGTGGGCGTCAACGAGGCCGATATCGCCGTCGGCGACACGCTCGCCCTCTTCGCCAACGAGTACTACGGGACCCTGCACGACGAGTTCCCGAGCGTGCAGTATCTCGACCACCAGGGCAAGCGGGGGCGAACCGCCGTGAAGCAGTCGTCCGTCCCCTTTTACTGGAGCTGTCGCCCGGAAGGCTGCCTCCAGGACTACGTGCCCGTCGCCTTCGCCGAGGCCGAGTACCTGGTTAACCTGGCGAACCTGAAGAGCCACGGGGCCACGGGCGTGACCCTCTGCGCGAAGAACCACTTCGGCTCGCTGGTGCGGTGGCCGGTCCAGGAAGGGTATTACGACATGCACACGGGCTGCTTTGCCGAAGGGATGGGGAAGTACCGCGAGCAAGTCGACCTGCTGGGGCACGCCCACGTCGGCGCCAAGACGGTCCTCTACTTGATCGACGGGCTATACCCTGGACGGCATCCGATGGACAAGGCGCCGCTCAAGTGGCACTCCGCGCCGTTTGACGGCGACTGGGCCTCCAGCTTGCTCGCCTCGCAGGATCCGGTGGCCATCGACTCGGTCGCCTTCGACTTCCTTTGGGCCGAATGGGACGACCACCCCCACAAGCTCGGCGCCGAAGACTACCTCCACGAAGCTGCCCAGGCCGACGATCCCCCGTCGGGGACCTTCTACGATCCCAACCATCCGGAGAGCGTCGCCCGGCTGGCCAGCCAGGGCGTTCACGAGCACTGGAACAACGCCGACGACAAGCAGTACTCCCGAAACCTGGGGACCGGCAAGGGCATCGAGCTGGTGGCCGTGGGCCAACAAGACGAGGCAACCGGGGGCGGCGGCTGAGCGGACCGGCGACCCCGATCGGGGAGAACTGCAACGAATGCCGGTAGTCCACACCAACCCGAAGCGCGAGCGACGACTGGGGGGTTCGTGGGATTGCGCCTCGCTGGCGCCTCGGGCTGGTGTGGCAGTCGAGTACTATGCACGAAACGCAAATCGTGCCGCGCGGGCGAGCCGATCCAACAGACGCTGAGGGAGGACTTCATGATGTTCAACCAGGCAATGAGTCGTCGGCGTTTTCTGGGGGCGGCTGCTACGGCCGCCGGGGCGGTTGCGGTGGGGTCTTCCGCCAGGGCGGCCGGGGGATCAAGCCCGATACGTATTGAAGCGCCCGTGCACGGTGCGGTGCTCAATCGGCATCACGGTCGGCTCGCCGACGGGGGGCTCGAGATCCCGGTCCGCGGCACGGCGCCCGCCGATCGGCAGGTTCTCGTGAACGGCGCCCCTGCCCAGCGGGAGGGGGTGCGATTCGAGGCCCGGGTCATGCTCCGCCAACACGAGACCGACGTGGTCGCCGCGGTGGCGGGCTCGCCGGAGCTGCGCGATGCGGTGCGGGTGGTGTGGGATCGCAACTCGCGGCCGCGCTACCGGTTCGCCGTCGACGACAACAGCTTCTTCTTGCGCGACATCTGGCAGAAGCAGTACGGCTCGCTGTTCGACTGCTTCTACCTGGCCATGCTGCGAAAGCTGCACGAAAAGTACGGCGCGAAGTTCGTGCTGAACATTTACTACACCACGGCGGACGAGTTCGATCTGACGAAGTTCCCCGACCGCTACCGGGGCGAATGGCGCGACAACGCCGATTGGCTCAAGCTGGCCTTCCACGCCCACGCCAACGAGCCGGCCAACCCGTACCTCGACGCCCCGCCCGAGCAGGTGATCGCCGATTTCGACAAGATCGGCGCCCAGATTCGCCGGTTTGCGGGCGAGGCGACGTATTCGCCGACCACGATCGTCCACTGGGGCATGGTGCGGCCGTCGGCCTGGAAGCCGCTGGCCGAGCGGGGCGTCACGGTGCTCAGCGGCTACTTCGAGAAACGGGGCGACGAGTGGGGGGTGAACTACCGGATGGACCCGGTCCGCAGCGAGTACCTCTCGCGCCACGACGCGCTGGTGGACTTCCCCAGCGGGATCGTCTTTTCAAACATCGACATGGTCGTCAACAGCACGCCGCTCGAGCGGATCGTGCCGGAGCTGGAGAAGATCGCCGAGGACCCCAACCAGGCGGAGATCATCGACCTTTTGACCCACGAGCAGTACTTCTGGCCGTTTTTCTCTCACTACCTGCCCGACCACGCCCGGCGCGTCGAGACGGCGATCCGCTGGGTGACCGAGCGCGGCTACGAGCCGGTGTTCCTGCACGAGGGGTTTCTGGGCATCCCGGAGTGAGACGGGCCGTCACGGCGCGTGACGCGGGCTCACCAGTACAGGACCCGCACCATGTGGTGGAAGTATCCTCGGCTTTCCGGCGAGAAGTTGTGGGCGTAGCAGTGCATGTGGAGCGTTTCGCCCTTGCGCACCAGGACGTGAGTCCCGGCGGGGAAGGTCTCGTAGGCCATGATGTCGCCGATCCCGGCCACCTCGCTGTAATAGTCGCGACCGCAGTAGCCGAAGTAGCCGGTGGTGCCGGTCGGCTCCATGCCCGTGCCCGCCTGCTCCCACGCGACCCAGGGGTTTTCGCGATTGGTGGAGAGGATGTGCCCGTTGTCGCTCAGCGAGCCCTTGCCCACGCCGGTGAAGTGCTCCAGGGCGACGATGTGCATGTCCTCTTCGGCCGTAATCTCGACGGACTGCTTGTCGATCGCCGCCGCGTTCTTTTCCGGTGTTTGCGTCCGATTCGCCTCCGGCTTGCGTCTGCTCGAAACGACGGGCGTTATTCTAGGCAGGGCAGGACGGGGCGGCAAGCGAACGGAAGGTTCAGGGTTCAGGATTCGGCGGGATAGCCTCGACCGCTTGCTGGGGCGGCTTCTGCGGTGCCGGTACCTCGGACACCGGCGTGCCGTAGGCGATCGGCGGCTTGACCATCTCGGCTTGCTCGATGGAGGCGATGGCCCAGCCGCTTCGGGTCGGCTGGAGGAGCATGCGCTGGCGCTCGTTACGGTCGGCAAAGACGATCTCCACGTCGACGGCCGCCAGGGGGGCAGGCGCGCCTTCCGCTCGGGTAACGGCCAGGCCCTTGATGCCGCCTGCCGAGCGGCGAAGGCCCTGGCGAAACGCCTCGGCCCCCGACTCGCTTCGGGCGTGCTCCAGCGACTTGCGGAGCTCACCGGTCACCAGCCGGAGGTAGGCGCGGTCGTCGCCCTCGCCCGCGGCGGTGAAGAACTCGGTGACGGTCTTCTCCGGCGTTTCCGGCAGGCGGTCCCGGCTGCGCAGCGCCAGCGCGAGCCCGGCCAGAATCACCACGAGCAGGACGTGCGGGAGCCACTTTTTCACGGGTCGGCCTCGATGATTCCCAGGTCGACGGCGCCGGTGGCCTGGCCGTCGAGCACGATCTTCTTCACCCGCGGCAGCACCTTCTCCAGCGTCTCCAGCGTCAATCGCTTGGTGGTCAACTCCCGGTTCTCGGCAAGCTCGTGGGCCATCTTGGTGAACCGCTCGGCGTCGCCTCGGGCCATCTCGACGACCTCGTCGCCGTACGCCTCGGCGTCGATGAGCAGCCGTTGGGCTTCGCCGCGGGCTTCGGGGACCAGGCGGCTCGCGTAGCCCTGCGCTTCGTTGACGGTGCGCTCGGCATCGCCGCGCGCGGCGGTGACGTCGCGGAAGGCCTGGGCGACTTCCTGCGGGGGCGTCACGCCTTCGAGGGAGACGGAAGTCACCTCCACGCCGGCCTGGTAGCGGCTCAAGATCTCCTGGGCGGCCCGCTTCACCTCGTCCTGGATGGCCAGCCGCTCGACGGTGAGCACGTCGTCGACGTCCATCGACGTGACGATCGAAGTCAGGGCGCTACCGGCGACGTTGCTGACCAGCGTGTCGACGTCGGCCACGTTGAACACGTACTGGTTCGGGTCGGCGACGCGATACTGGACGACGGCCGAGAGGACGATCAGGTTGTGGTCGGCGGTGAGCCATTCGGCCTCCTGCGGCTGGACGCGCCGGCCCAGGGATCGCTCGGCCAGACTCACTCCCACGCCGGCCCGCTTGGGCTGGAAGACCTTCAGACGCGTGACGCGGTCGACGCCGTACGGGAAGCCGAAATGCAGGCCGGGGAGCTGAAGCGGGGCGAGCGCCTTGCCGCAACGCCGCACGACCGCCCGCTCGTCGGTCCCCACCGTGTAGAAGCCCGTGAGCGCGTACGCCGCCACGAGCCACGGCACGAGCGCAAGCCAGCTCGTGCGTCGCTTGGGCGATGGCGATGTTGGCTGATAGGCTCGATGCACGCGCGGCTCCGGCTACTCGGGTTGGGGCGATTGCTTAGGCGGCTCGGGCTTGGCCGACGGCTCGAGCATCGAGCCCCGCATCAGGTACTTCAGCAGGTCGGAGTCGGCCGACAGCAGCACGGTGGTCTTCTCGTCGAGGAACTTCTCGTACGCCTCCAAGGTTCGGAGCAGCTCGTAGAACTGGGGGTCCTGCTTGTGGGCCTTGGTGTAAGTGCGGGTGGCCTCGGCCTCGGCCTCGCCGCGGGTCCGCTCGGCGTCGGCGTATGCCTTGGCGAGGATCACGGTCCGCTCCTTGTCGGCCTCGGCGCGGATCTGGAGGGCCTTTTCTTCGCCTTCGGCCCGGTACTGGCCGGCGATTCGCTGGCGCTCGGTCCGCATGCGGTTGAACACGCTCTCGCGGACCTGCGACGGCAGCCCGATCCGCTTGAGTCGCACGTCGACGATCTCGATGCCGTAGGCCGACCGGGCGGTCTCGTGGCAGGCCTCGGTCACGTCGCGGATGAGCTGGTCGAGCCGATGGGTCTCGGGGTCGTCGGAGACCAGGGCTTCCAGCTCGTTTTGCCCCACCTCGGCGGCCAGCTCGGCCCAGACGACGTCGTGCAGAAGCTGCTCCGCCCCGGCGAAGTCACCCGCCGTCTCCAGGAAGCGCCGCGGATGGTCGACCCGCCAGCAGACGAACACGTCGAGATCGACGTTCTTCTTCTCCTTGGCCAAGAACTCCGACGGCCGGGGATCGTAGATCTGAAGCCGGCGGTCGACGCGAAGGGCCGACTGGTAGGGCGGCTTGAAGTGCAGGCCGGCTTCCCGCGTCGCGTCGTTGAGCGTGCGCACGGGATCGCCGAACTGGGTGACGATCACCGTCTCCGTCTCGTCGACGAACACCACGCAGCGATACGCCGCCACGGCGACCAGGAGCACCACGATTACCAGGAACAGTCTGCGCGTCATGACTTGCGGATTCTTTTGTGCTTCTACGTTTGGGGAAGCGGATCAGGGATCAGGGATGAACTGCGCTGATCCCTCATCTCTCATCCTTCATCGCTCATCCGGACCTGCGCTCCACCGCGCTTGCACCTTTTCCTTTCATTCTACGTTTTCGGGGATCTCCTCCGGCGGCGTCGCCGGCAGGGTGCCCATCAGCCCGGGACGCCCGAGGAAGAGCTGGCGCCGCGCCCCGTTCGGCACCCGGTCCACGATCACCTTCTTGCGCCCGGCCAGCGCCGTTTCAACCGCCTGGAGGTAGAGCCGCAGCCGGGTCACTTGGGGCTGTTCGGCATAGGCCGCGGCGACCGCCTCGAAGCGATCGGCGCCCCCCTGGGCCTTTTGGGTGCGGTCTGCCTTGGACGCCTCGGCGGCGAGCACTTTCTCGTCGGCCTCGCCGCGTGCCAAGGCGGCGGTTTCGAACTGATAGGCCTCCGCCTCGTTGATCTTGGCCTCTTTTTCCTCGCGTGCGCTGGCGACTTCGCGGAACGCGGGCACGACCTCCAGGGGCGGATGGACGTCGCCCAGGCACACGGCGTCGACGGTGAAGCCGGTGCCGTACGCCTCGAGCGCGACGGCGACGCGACGGCGAATCTCCTCTTCCACGCCGGTGCGCCCGGAGCTGAGCACCTCCTCGACCGACCGCCCGGCCATCACTTCGCGCAGGGCGGCCTCGGCCACGGCGCGGACCAGCGTGTCCCACTTGCTCGTGCCGTCGGCGCCCAGCCGTCCGACCTTCAACAGCGCGGCCTGGGGGTCCGACACCCGATACTGCACGACCAGATTCACGTCGGCCAGGTTCTCGTCCCCGGCGAGCACGGTGGCCTCGTCGGCACGGCGCTCGGAGCGTCCGCCGCGGTGCTGCACGTTCCACTCGTAGGCGGGCGGCTCCTCGAACGAGCCGGGGATGGTGCGAAAGCCCACTTCGACGCGTCGGGCCTCGCCGGGCCTCACCGCCCGGTGGCGTCCGAAGGGGTACGGAAGCCGATAGTGAAGCCCCGGCGCCTCGTCGGCCCGGACGACTCGGCCGAAGTGCTGCACGACCGCCATCTCGCCGAGCCGGACGACGTGCAACCCGCTCAGCAAGTAGGCCGCCAGCAGCGCGCACGAAGCGCCCGCCACGAGGAGGCGTTTGCGCCGGGCGACCTCTGCCCGCACGTGCGCGAGCCACTCCCGCCAGCGACGCACGTCGACCAGCAGCCGGAGCGAGTTGAGCACCACGGTGAGCGAGCTGACCTGGTGCAAAACCGCTGCGACCACCGGCGAGATCCAACCCAGCGACGCGGCGGCTACGGCCAGGACGTTGAACACCACGGCGAAGCCGAGGATGTTCTGCCAGACGATCCGCAGCACCGACCGGCCGCAGGTGACCGCGTCGGCCAGCTTGCCCAGGTCGTCGCCCACCAGGACCACGTCGGCCGAGGCGATAGCCACGTCGGTGCCGATCTCGGCCATGGCCACGCCCACGTCGGCCGCCACGAGCGACGGGGCGTCGTTGATCCCGTCGCCGACCATGGCCAGCGGCGCCGCCTCGCGCCCGATCCGGCGGATCGCCTCGACCTTGTCGGTCGGCAGGAGCCCGGCACGGAACTCCTCGATTTCGAGCGCGTCGGCGACGGATCGCGCGGCCGCCTCGTTGTCGCCGGTGAGCATCACGATCCGCCCGATGCCCAGCTCGCGGAGCCGACGGATCGTCCCCGCGGCCTCCGCCCGAACCGTGTCTTCCACCGCCACGGCGCCGACCGTCTCGCCGTCCCGGGCGATGAGCACGACCGTGCATCCGGTGCCGCTGAGCCGGGCCACTTCGGCCTCGAGCTCGGGCGGCACGGCGGTTTCCGTCTGGCGCAGGAAGCGAGGACTGCCCACGCGCACGGCGGCGCCGCCGACCCGGGCTTCGGCCCCCAGGCCGGGATGCGCCACGAAATCGGTCGCTTCGGCCGGCTCGATCCCCTCGTGCGACGCCCGCTCGACGATCAATCGCCCGACCGGGTGCTCCGAGTGCCGCTCGACCGACGCGCCCAGCCGCAACACCTCGCTGGGGTCATAGCCCGGGGCGGGGACGATCTGGGAGATCCGCAGGCAGGCCATCGTGAGCGTGCCGGTCTTGTCGAACACGACGGCGCGGAGCTTGCCAAGCTTCTCCAGGGCGACGCCCCCCTTGACCAGCACGCCTCGGCGCACCAGTGCCCCAATTCCCGCCGCAATGGCCGTCGGCGTGGCCAGCACCAGCGCGCACGGGCAAGCGACCACCAGCACCGCCACCGCCCGAACGACGCTGCCGCTGGTGAGCCACGTGTCGCCGGTGAACAGGTACGTGAGCGCCGCGGCGAGAAGCACGATGGGCACAAACCAGGTGGCGTAGCGATCGGCCAGACGCTGCGTGGGCGCCTTGGCCGCCTCGGCCTCCTCGACCAGGTGGATGATCTGCTCCAGCGCGGTGTCGGCCCCCAGCCGCTCGACCGAAAGCACCAAGGCCCCGTAGAGGTTGATCGTCCCGGCGAAGACCTCGTCGCCCGTCGCCTTGTCGGCCGGAAGCGATTCGCCGGTGATCGGGCTCTGGTCGACCGACGACGCGCCCGAGAGCACGCGCCCGTCCACCGGGATCCGATCGCCGGGCCGGACGATCACCACGTCGTCGGGCCGGATCTCGTCGACCGGGACGATCATCTCGTGGTGGTGTTCGTCGCCGTGATCCCCGCCCTCATCGTGGTGCTCGTGTGCGTGCTCGTGCTGATGGCGGCGGACTCTGGCCTCGTGGGGCCGCAAGGCCAGAAGCGACGCGATCCCCGCCCGGGTGCGATCGACGGCGAAGTGCTCCAGCGCTTCGCCGATCAGCATGATGAAGATCACCTCGGCGGCCACGGCGTACATGGTCGGGTCGCGCTGCCGGTAGGCGACGTAGATCGCCGCAAACGCGGCCAGGCTGACTGCCAGGTCGGCGGAGATCTTGCGCTTTGCCAACGCGCGAAGCGCCTCGACGTAGATCGGAAACCCGCCCACCAGCGTGAGGACCATGGCCAGATCGAAGCCGTAGATCGACTCGACCGAGCCGGTGACGTACGCGGCCAGGCCCACCCCGACGAGGAGGGTCAGAAGGAGGTGCCGTCGATGGGGATCGTCGAGGAGGTTGAACATGGTCTTCCCGTTGAGGCGCCGCAAGATCCGGCGCACCCTTCAGAATAGTCGCTGGCTCGGGGTGCTGCAAATGCCGGCAAGAGGAATAGGGAAGTCGGTCCCGACGAGCGCGCCGGGACCACGAATTGCTTGTCGCGAGGCCGAAAAAGTCGAACGCAAAGAGCACCTCCCCTGTACACCCCCCGCCCATCGCGGGTACAATCAGAGTAGGAACCCTTAGCCCGGAGGTGTCCTCATGAAGGCCGTCATGCCCGAAGTGCCGCAGCACGTCCTCCACGAGCGGGCGCGGACGGGGGCCAACCGGTGGGACGAGATGTGGGAGGGAGTGCTGCACATGCCTCCGATGCCCAACCGTGATCACCAGGACTTGGCCTTGTCGCTGGGAATCTAGCTCAAGCTCCACTGGGCACTGCCCCTCGGCAATCGAGTGCACGGCCCGGTCAACCTGGCCTCGCCCGGCGGCTGGCCCAGCGACTATCGAATCCCCGATCTGGTGTTGCTCACGCCCGACCGGTTCGACATCGATCACAACGAGTACTTCGAAGGGGCGCCGACCGCGGTCGTGGAAGTCCGCAGTCCGGGCGACGAGACGATCGAGAAAATGCCTTTCTGTGCGAGACTGGGGGTGCCGGAAGTCTGGACGATCGACCGCGACACGAAGCGCCCGGAACTCCACGTCCTGCAAGCAGGCCGGTACGCCCAGCAGTCTCCCGGCCCCGACGGCTGGCTCGAAAGTGCCGCCACGGGCATCCGGCTCCGTGCCGAGCCGTCCGGCAAGCTTGCCATCCAGCTTGGGGATGATGAGGGCACGCGGCAGGTGCTGCCGGAGAGTGTGTAGCCCGAAGCTGCTTCTTTCGGGAGAACCACGCGAGCCCCGGCCTACGCGGTCCGCTTCCTCTCGCATCTTGACGCGACCGGCTGCGTTGCCGCTATAATGCCCGCGGCGTCGCGATCCCGGCGCCGCGACGTTCTCGCCAGACAGGCCGCTGTTTCCCCAACTTGGAGAGTCCTTGATGAGCCGAACGACCAACCAAACGTCACGCCCGTCCACCCGTCGGCAGTTCCTCAAGACCTCCGGCACCGCGGCGGTGGCCGGCACGCTCTCCACGGGCCTGGCACGAAGCGTCCACGCCGCGGGGGGCGAGACGCTCTGCGTCGGCCTGGTCGGCTGCGGCGGGCGGGGCACGGGCGCGGCGGTCCAGGCGCTCACGGCCGATCCGGGCACGAAGCTGGTCGCCATGGCCGACGCCTTCGCCGACCGCGTGACCTCGAGCCTGGAGAACCTCAAGAAGTCGCCCGTCGCCGATCGGGTGGCGGTCGACGACGATCACCGCTTCACCGGCTTCGACGCCTGCGAGAAGCTCGTCGCAAGCGGCGTCGACGTGGTGCTGTTGGCGGCCCCGCCCCACTTCCGCCCCCGGCACCTCAAGGCCTGCGTCGACGCCGGCAAGCACGTCTTCGCCGAGAAGCCGGTGGCGGTCGACGCCCCGGGCGTGCGCAGCGTGCTGGCCACCACCGAAGCGGCGAAGGGCAAGGGCCTGACGATCGTCTCCGGCCTCTGCTGGCGCTACGAGACCGGCATGCAGAAGACCATCGGCCAGATCCACGACGGGCGGATCGGCGACCTGGTCGCCCTGGAGGCGACCCGCTACGCCCAGGGCGTGGGCAAACTGGCCAAACGCCAGCCCGGCTGGTCCGACGTCGAGTACCAGATGCGCAACTGGTACTATTTCACCTGGCTGAGCGGCGACTTCATCGTCGAGCAGTTCGTTCACGAGCTGGACAAGATGGCCTGGCTGATGCGCGACGAGTGCCCCGTTCGCTGCCACTCGACGGGCGGACGGCAGACGCGGATCGAGCCCGAGTACGGCCACATCTACGACCACTTCAACGCCGTGTTCGAGTATGCCGGCGGCGTCAAGCTCTACGCCGGCACCCGCCACCAGCGCGGCACCGACGGCGTGCGAGTCGACTCCGCCATGGGCACGCGGGGCACCTGCGAGATGTCGAAATACACGATCACCGGCCAGGACCCTTGGAAATGGGACGGCCGCCGGACCGTGATGCACCAGCTCGAGCACGACGCCCTGTTCGCCGCCCTGCGACGCGGCGACGTGATCAACAACGGCGAGTACATGGCCAAGTCGACGATGATGGCGATCATCGCCCGGATGTCGGCCTACACGGGCAAAACGCTCACGTGGGACAAGGCGATGGCTTCCGAGGAGAAGCTGGGGCCGTCGAAGGTCGACTGGGACGTCCCCTTCCCCGAGCCCCCGGTGGCGATGCCGGGCGTGACGCCGTTTGCGTGAAGGAACTACCCGTCAAGAGGAGAGCTTGCCATCGTCACGATGCTTGTTTGTCATCGTTACGACGCTTCCGCGTCGTAACGTAAGAGAGGATGCTTCGCGTCCGAAAGGACGACACGAAGGGAAAGGTGCAAGCGCTCCCGCGCGGTGTTGAGGAACAAGGAATATAGTCGAGGTCCGCCCAGTTCTGCCGATCCCTTTCCCATTGCGCAGAACCCTCTCGGCGGCGGACCGCATCATGGAGTGATGAGCATGGAGCTGAAAAACCTTGTGCGATTCTCGTCGCATCGTCGGCCGTTTCTGGTTTCGGACCATTATTGCGACAATCCGGACTGCGGGTGTACCGACGTGTTTCTCAAATTCACGGAGATCGGCGAGGACGGCAAGCCGCTGGCCGCGCCGCTCTCTTTCCGGATGCGGGTGGACCTGGAAACGTGGGAGGAACAGGAGCTGCCCGACCGCCCGCCGCGGATCGCGGAGTTCGCGAAGGAGTTTATCGAGAGCTTCCCGGAAGAGAAGAGGTCGGAGTTTCGCGCCTGCTTCGAGCGGCATAAGCGGGTTGCCCGGCGACTGGCCGCGTATCGGATCAAGCCCGAGGACGTGGAGGAAGGGGCACTGATCTCGTATTCCGACGTCGTTTCCGAGACCGGCGGCGTTTCCCGCGGCGGGTCGTCCTGTAGCTATCGCTTCAAGCACAATGAGCGCGAATACCTGGTAGAGGATCTCTACTGCTCGAACCCGGATTGCCGTTGTCGGGAAGTCCACCTGCTGTTTCTGGAATACATTCCGGACCGGGACGGCACAGCGGGGGGAGTCACGATTCGCGATCGTTTCATGGCCACGGTGCGGCTCGATGGCCGACGGGAGGTTGAGAAGGGGCACGCCTGCTCGTTGGACCAAGCGACGGATATCCTTGCGGCATGGTGGGAACGCTTCGGCGAGGATCTGGCCGTGCTGAAGTCACGCTACAAGACGATCAAGCAGATCGGGCGTCGCAGCCTCCCGCGTCGAAGGGCCAAGCTGCTTGGCGGCGCAGGGCTGGCCCAGCCGGCTGTGCCCGTTGGGTACCGCGCGGATCCGAGCCATCCCAAGCGCCGTACGGGGCGAAACGATCCGTGTCCGTGCGGCAGCGGCAAGAAGTACAAGAAGTGCTGCGGACGTGACAAGTACATCGATCGATGACGGCGCTGCGCGGGGGCGGCACGGCCGTCTTCAGGCCCCCGTCGAAGCCGCCCGGGCCGACTTCGGCGACGGCCGCTGCCCGGACAAGAACCCGTGCCCGGTGCAATGCACGCCGCGCGCCCGGCGCGGTACAATGGCGGCGAGAAGCCCACACCACGGGCAACTCGTGCCGCTACGGCTCCTACATCAGACGACACCCCCGACGGAGCGTATTCGATGGCCTTTCCGCGGCGAACCGTTCTGCGTACGGCGATGCTCCTGGCCGCCTGCGCCTTTTCCAGCGGGCCGTTGATGGCCCAAAGCACCTCGGCGGGCGCGGCAAACGACGCGAGCCTGGCTGCCAAGGCCGAGCAGATCCACGAGCGGGTGGTGACGCTGGACAGCCACGTCGACATCGCCGGGGCCCAATACGCCACCGAGAAGCTCGACCCCGGGATCGACCACCCCAGGCTCAAGTGTGACCTGGTCAAGATGGCCCGAGGCGGCGTGGACGGCGTGTTCCTGGTCGTTTACGTCGGACAGGGGCCGCGCGACGCGGAAGGATACCGGCGCGCTCTCGACACGGCCACGGCACGCTTCGAGGCCATCCACCGGTTCATCGCGCAATATCCCGGCCGGGCCGAGCTGGCCATCTCGCCCGACCAGGTCGAGCGGATCACCCGATCGGGCAAGCGGGCGATCATGATCGGCGTGGAGAACGGGTATCCGATCGGCACGGATTTGGCCAACCTGGCGAAGTTCTATGGGCTGGGTGCCCGATACGTCACGCTGAGCCACAACGGGCACAACCAGGTCTGCGACTCGTGTGTGCCGAAACCGACGCTCGGCGACGCAGCGAGCGAGCACGGCGGGCTGAGCGAGTTCGGCCGCGAGGTCGTCGCCGAGATGAACCGGCTGGGGATGATGATCGACGTCTCCCACGTCGCCCCGGAGTCGTTCTGGGACGTGATCGAACGGTCCAAGGCCCCGATCATCGCTTCGCATTCCGGGTGCCGCGCGCTCTGCGACCACCCGAGGAACTTGGACGACGCGCAACTGAAGGCCCTGGCCAAGCACGGCGGCGTGATCCAGGTGGTGACCGTGGCCTCCTTCCTCCAGGGCGGCTTGCCCGAGCGGCGCCAGGCGATCCGCGATCTTGCCCAACGGCTGGGCATCCCCCTGGAGCGCGGACGGCCCAAGCTCCAGCAAGCCACCGAGCCGCAACGCCGGGAGTATCGAGCCGGTTTGGCGGACATCGACGAGCGGCATCCTCTGCCCGACCTTCGCGACTACGTCGACCACGTCGATCATGCCGTGCGCGTGGCGGGCATCGACCACGTGGGGATCGGGTCCGACTTCGACGGCGGCGGGGGCATCGCCGGCTTCAACGACCACTCCGAAGCGCCCCACGTCACCCTCGAACTGCTCCGACGCGGATACTCCGAAGAGGACATCCGCAAGATTTGGGGCGCAAACCTCCTGCGCGTGTGGCGCGACGTCGAGCGCGTGGCCGCGAAATTGCAGAATCCACCGTAGGGTGCGTGCTT
This sequence comes from uncultured Planctomycetaceae bacterium, assembly GCA_964505295.1. Classification (GTDB taxonomy): domain Bacteria; phylum Planctomycetota; class Planctomycetia; order Pirellulales; family Thermoguttaceae; genus DATKZH01. The sequence goes on along the minus strand of CAZDHR010000021.1, from coordinate 16,371 downwards.
GCACGCACGCCGAGTAGCGATGCGCGTGGGTGCAAGCACCCACCCTACCGATATCGTCCCTCTTTGACCTGAGGAGAAATCATGCCCCCGATTGGACCAACAACCAACACGACCAGACTACTCGCCGCGTTTGCGCTCCTGTGGCTCTTCGCCGCCACGGCCACGCTCGCCGCCGAGCGGGTCGTCGACGTGCGCGACTGCGGCGCCGTCGGCGACGGGAAAACGCTCGCCACGGAAGCCATCCAGAAGGCGATCGACCGGTGCGCGGACCAGGACGGCCGGAGAGCTACCCGGAGAGCACCATGTTCGGCGTGCTCCCGGCATGGGGGTTTTACATCCGGCACGTCAAGGACCTGACGTTCGAGAACGTCGAGCTCCGCGCCTCCCAGCCCGACCTGCGGCGCGTCGAAAAAGTCGCCGACGTGGCGCCGGAGGTCCCCAAGGACGCCTTGTCGCGGTGAGGAGCCGAGACAGGAGGACGCTTGGCCAGGTGATTCAGCTTGTCCCCCGATCCGCCTTCACTACGATGGTCCCAGTGGGTAAGGGAGAGGGCCGCCTCTCCCTTACCCACTGGGAACCACTCGTTGAACGGCTCACGCTTCCCGCGGAAACAGCCGCCATCGCGCCCGTTCGTCCGCGGCGGCGGCGTACTCGCTGATCTCGTAGACCTCGCAGTACTCGATGCGCGAGCCCCGCTCCAGGCCGTACGCGGCGACGAGCGCTTCGCGAAACCGATCGGCTCGCGGCTTGACCTGCCGGGTGAACCACTCGCGGAGCCACGCCCGACGCTCACTCTCGCCGGCGGGGACCTGATCGAGCACGCCGGCCAGGTAGGGGAGCCACTCGAAGACCTGCGAGCCGTGGCAGGCGAGCATGGCCACGATCGCGTCGACCTGGTCGGTCACGTCGATGGCCACGTCGGGCACTAGCGCACAGGGCTTGGTGAACAGGTCGACCATGTAGGCCACCACGGGATCGCGCCGAAGCGAGGGCACCTCCCGCACGACGTGCGGCACGGTGACCAGGAACGAGGCGTCCTGCACGGCCTGGCCCACCGCCCGATGATCGGGATGATAGTCGTTCGTGCGGTGCGTTAGCACCAGGTCGGGCGCGAAAGAGCGGATCTCGGCGATGATCCGGTGCCGCACGTCGAGTGTGGGCATCAGCTCGCCGTCGGGGAAGTCCCATGTCTCGTAGGTGGCTCCGAGGACCTGACCGGCGGCGGCCGCTTCCCGGCGGCGGATCAGGGCCACTTCTTCCGGCGGTTTCTCGTGGTGCCCGGCCCCGCCGTTGGTGACCGAGACCATCCGCACCAGGTGCCCCCGCTGCCGATAGATCGAGGCCAGCCCCCCGGCGTGATACTCCGAATCGTCGGGATGGGCCCCGACGATCAGCAATCGCAGTGGTTCTCTTGACATGGCATTCGGGCTCGTGAGGGAATCGTATCATCGTGTCAAGGATCACCGGCGTCGGTGCGGCGGACGCAGCGAAACCCGTAGGCGTCGCGGCGGAAGCAGACGTCGACGAAGGCGGGGGATTCGGCGTCCCGGGCGGAGGATCGCGCGCGGTCGGCGCCGGTGGCCCAGCAGCCGCCGCGGACCACGCGGTTCTCACCCTCCGCCGGACCGCGCGGGTCGGTGGCTTCCCCCCCCGACTCGTACGTCTTACGGTAATAGTCGTTGCACCACTCGGCCAAGTTCCCGTGCACGTCGTAGAGTCCCCACGGGTTGGGAGGCTTCCGGCGCACGGGATGGGTCGTGCCGCTGGCGTTGTCCTTGAGCCAGGCGTGCCTGGGCGCGCGGCCCGGGTCGTCGCCGAACGACCAGCTCGTGGTCGTGCCCGCGCGGCAGGCGTATTCCCACTCCGCTTCGGTGGGGAGCCGGTAGCCGTCGGCGTGGAAGTCGCACTCCAGCGTCTCCGGATCGTAGCAGGGCGAAAGCCCTTCGCGCAGCGATCGCATGTTGCAATACTGAACGGCGTCGTGCCAACTGACCTGATCCACCGGACGGTCGGCGCCCGTGAATTGCGACGGATTGCGCCCCATCAGCCGCTCGAAGCTTTCCTGGGTGACCTCGGCCACGTCGATATAGAACGGACTGAGGCGGACGCGGTGGGCGGGCTTCTCGTCGTCTTCCCCCCGGTCGTCGCCCATGACGAACTCCCCGCCCGGGACCAGGACCATCTCCACGCCCGTCTTCGTGGTGATCGGCTGGGGAGCCGTCCCCGAGGACGCCGCGCTCGGCGGGCCCTGCGGCGGACCGTCGTCCGGCCGTCGATCGCCGGGAGCGCATCCGCCCAAAAGAAGACCGAAGCAGATCAACGTCGCCGGGAGTTGTCTGCTGAGGGCTCGCGCACAAATGACCGGTACACGCTTCTTTCGGGGTGGCACGCCCTGAGCGCAGCGAAGGGCGTGTTCTGCGGAGTCACCACGCCCTTCGTTCCTCAGGGCGTGCCACCCAATTGGCCAAGTCGTTCTTGCGCGGGGGCAAAGCATCGTGTTCTGGCTTGCGTTCAATGCCGGGGTGCCTCGTAGGAAGCGGGGTTGCGGAGGACTTCTTGGGTGCGGCGGCGGATTTCGTTGGCGATTTCCGCCGTGCGGGGGGCGCGGGCCATGGCCAGCCCGGCCTGCTGTCGCAGGATCTTCACCGCCATGCGGCACTCGCCGACCAGCTCGTCCTGGTTGCCGCCGACGGTGACGATCGCGCCGGTGATCTGCTTGCATCGGTCCAGGGCGTCGGGGCCTTCGTAGTCCAACAGCGTGCTGCGGAACTTCTCGGTCAGCCCGGCGACGTAGGCGGGCGTCTGGATCTTCTCTTTTCTGGCGTCGAATCGTTCGTCGATGGCCCGGGTGAGCGCCTCCATCTCCGAGATGAACTCGGCCAGTTCCGGATGGGCCTTCTTCTGGCGGCCGAGATACTCGCGGAGCTCGTGCCCGAAGTCGACGTAGGCGTCGATCCGGCTGCGAATGTGCGTGACGAAGACGAGCACCTCGTCGAGGGCCTTCTCGATGGTCGCCCGCTCTTGCTTCTGGCGACCGGCCGTATAGATGGGATTCAGGGTGTCGCGGGTAGCGCAGGTGGCACGGCCCTTCATCGCCGTGGGCTGGCCCTCGACGTCGAGGATGTACTCGCACGGGCCGACGCCCAGGGTGGCTCGCACGACGTCGACCACCGTGAACGCATCGAGCGGCGTGCGCGCGGCGCGGTTGATCGGGTAGACCAGCGCGGGGCCCTCGAACCGCAGGCGCTTGGCGAAGGGTTGCAGGAAGCCGCGGCCCTCCCGGTCGACCCAGCACGGATAGTGGAACCGCCCGAGCACCGTGGTCCAGCGGCGGCGGTCGTTGTCGATCATCGCGGGCTGGCCGAACCAGCCGTGCTTCTCGAACCGTCCGTCGGGCCGCTCGGCGATCATCTCCCAACTGTCGGTCAGACCGCTCGATTGCGTCCAGTCGACGCGCCACTGGGCCGGGTAAGGCATGCGCCAGTCGAGCGGCAGGACGTTGCCGGCGTCGTCGGGGGCGATCTCCCGCATGGACCAGACGTCGGCGCCTTCGAGCACGGCGACCCAGATCGCCCCGTCGACGCCGTACCGCATCTCGGCGCCGTCGATCACTCGTTGGGCCCCCGCGCCCGATAGGTCGACTCGCACGTCCTCCTCCGCCGAGTCCGACACGCCCATCACAATCGCCTGGCTGCCGGGGATCATCGAGAGCAAGAAGTGCTCGCTGGGTAGCTCGGCCCGGTCGACCGGGAGCGTCGTGGCGTCGACGACGAGGTCGTCGGCGAAGAAGTCGGGCAGGACCAGGAAGCGGCTGGGGGCGTGGAGGCGCAGCCCTCGCGCGCCTTCGACGGCTTGGGTCTTGACGAACGGCTGCCCAATCTCCAGCTCGAACCGGACGACGGGGCCCGGCGTGCCGCCGTGGTCGAACGCGGCGTCGAGGGCGACCACGGCCGCCGTGTTTTCCACGATCCGCACCGCCCGGAGCCGAACGCCCGACTCGCCCGCCGCGGGCGCGAGCACCGCGCGCAAGGCCGCGCCCGACGCGGCGCTTCGGGAGCAGACCTGCACGCCCGATTCGCCCCGGCGCAAGACCACGGCGAGCCGGTCGTTCCGCATCACCGCGTCGCCCTGGAACTCGTGGTCCGTCTGGTCCTCGGGCACGGCGGCCCACTGGCTGTCGCTCCAGAACTCCTTCTGCGAAGGGGGGCCGGCAAAGCGCCGGCCGGTGTCGAACAGGCGCACATGGGGCATCCGCATGATTTGCGCGTCGCGCCACGTCTCGTACGGCACGTACTCGCCCTCGTACAGCCGGAACATGTCGACCAGCAGTTCGACGTTCGGCTCCGTGCAGGTGATGTAGGCGAACCATCCCTGGGGGAAGGGTGCGTCGACGGGGAACGTGACGTGAAGCTCCGTCCACTCGTCTCGGGTGAGCGTGAAGCGAGGGCTCTTGGCGACCCGGTCCCAGGGCTTGGCGCGGCGCTCGATCTGGAGGGACGAGGTGACGGGCTTGCCGGCGCTTCGGGCCAACGCGGCGAAGGTGTACGTGCGGCCCACCGCGCCGGCGTCGAGCGTTTGCCCAAACTGGGCGCCCCACTCGTCGACCTGCCCGACCGTCACCCGACCGCCGTGCCTGCCGTCGGGGGCCTCGTCGCTTTGGACCTGAAACCGGGCCTCGGTCTTGCCGCCGGTCTCCAGGTGCCAGCCTTGCGAGCCGAGCTCGAAGCTGGGGTTGGCCAGCAGATTCTCCGGCGGTTGCTCCTGCCCTGCCGCCTGGTTTCGTGGGAACAGAGACAGAAGGGAGCACGCACCGGCGAAGGCCAGCGTCACGCGGGTCGGGGCACGGAAGCACATGGCAGGTCCTTTGTCGAGTTTCGATACGTGGTTATTGCCCTTCAACGAACTGCTCGGTGCGGGCCTGGATCTTTCGGACAAGCTCCGCGGCGCGGGGGTTCCTGATGGCAGTCATCCGGGCTTGCTGCTTGAGCCAGCGCACGGCCATGCGGCACTTGGAGAGCGCCCGGTCCTGCGCCGCACCGATGCGGCGGACGGCCTCGCCCAGGCGCCGGAATTCTACGGGGGCGCTTTCTTTGCCGATCAGGCCGGCGATCTGTGTCGCCAGTACCGTGGTGTAGGCGGTGGCGTCGGTCGTGTCGCGGAGCGCGGCAAGCGACCGGTCCATCTCGTCCAGGACGCCGGTGAGTCTCTCGATCGCCGTCGGCTCGGCGCTTTCGCCGTCTGTTTCGCACAAGGCCCTGATTTCTCGCGAAAACGCGGCGTATTGGTCGATCCGCGCTTGAACGCGGGCCACGTGGTCGGCCATCGCCTCCAGGCGCCGGCGGATCTCCTCGGCCGATTCCGCGTCCTTGTCGCCGGCGAACTGTCTCTCGACCCATTCCATCACGAAGGCCGGCGTCGGGTTGGCATCGGAGGCGAGCCCCTCGCTCTGGAGCACGTACTGACAGGGCCCCACGCCGAGCGTGTTCCGCAGTACGTCGATCGGGCAGAGAGCCGTCAGGGGCGTGTCGGGGCTGCGGTCGAGGGGGTAGACGACCACGCGGCCGGGCGGCAAGTTGACGCCGTCCAGTTCCCGCGATTCGGTCCCGCCGTCGACTTGAACGAAGTCGGCCCGCCATCGCGCATCGAACGGCCGCTTCCAGTCGAGGTCGATGGAACCCGTCGCGTCATCCTCGGCGATGGTTCGATGACACCAGACGTCCGGCTGCTCCAACAGGGCGACCCAGAGGGTCTTGTCCGCCCCGCCCGCGATTTCGCAGCCGCGGATCGCCCGGTCGGCACCCTCGCCGGTTGCGACGGCGTACGCGTCCTGTTCGGCCGATCGCCACACGCACATCAGCATGCAGTCGCCGCCGTCGATCAGGTTGAGCAGGAAATTCTCGGCGGGGAGCCCGAACCGGGGAAGGTCGCAGGCCGACGCGCGGAACACCATGTCGTCGGCGAAGAAGTCGGGGACGACGATGTACCGGGTGTTCGACCAGACGAAAAACCGATCGGCCGACGGGCCGCCGGTCATTTCAAGCATGGCTTGGCCTGGGGTGATTCGGTAGCCGGCCGTGCAGGTGCCGCTGGGCCCGTCGTCGTGGAGGTCGGCCTCGACCATCACCGCGCCCGGGCTGTTCTCGACGATGCGGACGGAGGGGATGCCGGTGATCGCGACGGCTTTTCCGGGGGCCGCCATCACCACGGCGCGGAGCTTCGCCCCGTCGGCCGTCTGCGAGTAGACCTCCGCCCCGGGCCCTTGGCGGCGGAGCACGAGGGTGAGCTTGTCGTTCAACAGGACGGCGTCGCCCTGCAGCGCGTGCTCCGTGTCGTCCTCGGGCACGAGCGCCCAGCCCTGCTTGGCGGCGATCGCTTCTGCCGAAAGCGGACGGGCCGATTGGCCGCCGGTATCGAACAGGTACGTGAACGGCGTGCCGGGCAAGTATTCGGAGTCGCCGGCGGCGATCTGTCCGCAGCACGGCGGCACGCTGCCGAACGAGAAGGTGACGACAAGCACGGCCATCGCGACGAGCACCGTCGCACGGCTGCCCGAATGACGAACCGTGTGCCACTGCTTCGCGGAAGCAGTGCCTCCGGTCACAGATCCTTCTCGTTCCCAAGCTCTAGCTTGGGAACGCATTGGCTGGCGGTTCCACCTTCGCTTGCGGCGAAGGAAAGCTTCGCGGAAGTCGGTTCCCAAGCTGGAGCTTGGGAACCAGGTCGAAAGGGTCGGCAAGCAAAGGCACTGCTTCTGCGAAGCAGTGGCACGCCGCGCGGGAACAAAGGATGAAGGACATGCGATGCGTTTGCTCATCCGTGTCGTCCGTGTTTGACGGGTGTGTCGCGGAGTCGAGTCAGTTGCCTTGTGCCGCGGGAATCAGGTGCAGCCCGCGCAGGTCGGAGACCTCCGTCTTGTTCGGGCCGTTGGGCCGGAAGCGGATTCGCCTGCGGCCGGCCTCGAGCGGGAGCAGGCCGAACTTCTCCTTGCGGACGTTGCCCCAGCCGCCGGTGCTGGGAAGCTTGGTCGCCAGGCGGGTCGAAGTCCCCTCGACCTCGATGGCGATCGGGTTGTCGGCGTACTCGTCGATCTGCGCCCACTCGATCCAGACCTCGTAGGCCCCCGACTTGGGCACGTCGACCGACCAGACCACGTGGTCGCCGGGGCCCTTGTAGAACCAGACCAGGAACTCCGTCCCGCTCATCTTGATCCCGAGACTGTAGATCTCGCACTTGGCCGCGGCCAGGCGCAGGGAGCCGTCGGGCTCGGCCGTCACCAGCTCGGGGCGATTGCCCGGGACCTCCTGCCGGACCGGCGCACACTGGGCGACGAACGCAAACAGGTCGGCCATCTGCCGGAAAGTCATTTTGGCTTCGAGGCCCTCGGGCATGTGGGACCGGCCCGTGTAGACCAACTCGTCGAGATCCTTGCGGAGGATGACTTGGCGCTCGCCCTCGGTGTCGACCAGCGTGATGCTGTTGCTGGTCTCCTCCAGGAGCATCCCGGGATAGGTGAGGCCGTCGCTGGTCACCGCGATGTACTCGACGAACCGCTCCAGGACCGCCCGGTTGGGGTCGATCACCGAGACGAGCAGGTTCTGCGGCGAGCGGTCGGTGAGCGTCCTCAGATCGGGCCCGATCTCTTCGCCGAGCCCCTCCAGCCGGTGGCAGTTGGAGCAGGTGGCTTCGACGAACATCTCCCGGCCGCGGTCCGACTCGCCGAACGTGCCGAGAACGGGCTGGTGCTGGGCGAGCACCTTCTGCACCTGCTCGAGCGTGGCCGCCCGGCCCAGGAGCTTCTCTACCCGCTCCCGGTCCGGCTCCGACGGGCGGCGGAGCGCTCGCCCCGGCCGGGCGGCGTGCCGCGCGGTCAGCTCGGGCTGTGCCCGGACGTCGCGGGCCAGCTTCTCCAGCTTGGCGACGAGGTCGGCCCGGGCGGCGTCCTCGCCCGAATCGGCCCGCAATGCGGAAAGCATCGCCTCCACGTGCGGCGGGGCCGAGCTCATCACCGCGGCGGCCAGGTAAACGTCGCCGGCGTCGCCGAGCGCGAGCCGCGCCAGCGCCTGGCCGGCACGCGGGTCGTCCCACTCGCCCAGGCTGTAGGCAAGCTGCATGCGAACCTGCGCATCGGGATCGTCCACCCGCTCAAGCAGCGCTTCGCCAAGCGCCGGGCTGGAACCGACCAGCAACTCGCTCACGCGCACGGCGTGACGGCGAACGCCCGGGTGCTCATCGGCCAAGGCCCTGATCGCGACTTCCGGCTTCAATGCCCCCAGCCCGTCCAGGACGCAGATCGCGTGCAGGCGGGCCAGCGGGCGCCGGTTGCCGACGGCCATCGTTTCCAGGGGCCCGACCGCCGCGGCATCGGCCCGCCAGAGGAGCATTTGATGGGCCATGTCGCGCTGCCAGCCGTTGGAGCTGTCGAGGGCGGCGACGAGCCCGGCCGTGTCGAGCGTGTCGAGCCGCGGGATCGGGCGGGGTTTCTTATCGACGGGGTAAATCCGGTAGATGCGCCCCCGATCGTGATGGCGGCGCAGATCGAGCTTCCGGGCCAGGCCGGCGTCGATCCACTCGGGATGCTCGATCACGAACCGGTACATGTCCACGACCCACAGTGCCCCGTCGGGGCCGGTCCGCATCGTGGCCGGGCGGAAATAGGGGTCGCTCGACGCCAGGAACTCCGAGCGCTCTTCGTCCGGCCCGCGCTGCCCGCGGATCAGCACGCCTTCACGCCGGAGGATCATCCGGTGGACCACGTTGTAGACCGAATCCTCGACGAACAAGTTACCGGCATAATCGGGGCCGAAGAGGTCGTCGCGGTAGATCATCACCCCGGCAACCGAGGTCCAGCGGCCGGGCTTGCCCTCGGGCGGGGTCGGCTGGGGGGCGTAGCAGTGGGTGATCACGCGGCCGGCCGGCCATGCGTCCCGGTCGCCGGTCAGATCGACCCTGCCCGGCGGGGCCGCCACGTGGGGATTGCGGCGGATGTAGTGATCGGCCAGCGCGTAGTACCAGCCGGGATTGTTGTTGTTGCAGCCAAACCAGTTACCCCAGTCGTCGCGGTTTCGCCCGTACTGCGCCTGACCGGTCTCGGGATCCAGCAGCCCTTCGTCAGGACGGACGCGCAGGTCGCGGCCGCTGATGTCGCAGACCTCCCCGGTTCGGGCCGACCGGATCGTCCCGCCGCTGTCGCCGTTGGCCAAGTGGATCCAGTTGTCCAGGCCCCACCTGGGGTGATTGACCCGGTGCTGCTGGTTGCCCTCACGGAAGCCCGAGTAAAGCGTGCGGTGGAGATCGGCCTTGCCGTCCCCGTCGGTATCCTCCGCGTAGAAAACCTCCGGGGCGGCGGCGACGATCGCCCCTTGACGCCAGGGCATAATACCCAGGGGGAAGTTCACGGGCTCCAGGAATAGCGTCGACTTGTCGTAGCGGCCGTCGCCGTCGCCGTCTTCCAGGAAGCAGATCCGCCCGCCGGGCTTGCCTCGGCCGTCGATGCCCAGCGGGTAGTCGGCCATCTCCACGATCCAAGCCTTGCCGTCCGGCCCCCAGGCGACGTCGATCGGGTCCCTCACCAGCGGCTCGGCCGCCATCAACTCCACCGTGAACCCGGGGCGAGGATGCATCGCCCGCAGCGAGCCCTCGGGCGACCGCGCGGGCGGCTCGACGTCGCCGTCCAGAAGCGCCGTGTAGGAACGGCTGTCGATATGGTTGGGGAGCTTCGCCCCGGTCTCTTCGTTTTGCACGTACAGGTGGCGGTAGTGGAACCACGCGCCGTTGTTGGTGCCGTCGGCGCGGACGATCATGGGGATCTCGCCGGCATCGCCCCGGTTGCCCGAGAGGATCTCCCGCGACCAACCGTCGCTCATCGAGATGAACACGTGGAGCGAGTAACGTTCGGCGTTGGAGAAGACGACGTCAGGGCGGACGTCCTCGTCGATATCCACCAAACGCATACCGGCGTCGCGGCCCTCTTGGTCGACGATCTTCGTGCCGGGCGGGAGCGAGAACGGCAGCCGATCCCAGCCGCCGCGACCGGTCCGCCGGCGGAACACGCCGTTTTGCCGGGGGTTGCTCACGACGAGCTCGCAGATCCCGTCGCCGTCCAGGTCCCGAAGCCGGACGCCGCGGTCGCGGCCTTCGAAGCTGGTGAAGAGGGCGCCGTTGAGATCGAGGCCGTCCAATCCGTGCGGGTCTTGCGCCCAGCGACGGCCGTCGAAGTGCCACACGCCGGCCACGCGCTCGTTGCGGACGAGGATGCTGGCGAAGCCGTTGTCCTGGAGCACGCCGAACCGAACGCCCGCGTCGCGCTGGCCGCGGTGCTCGCGGGTGCGGGCGATCTCGACCGGGAAATCGGTCGTGGTCCACTGGCGCGTCTGCGCGGACCAGATTCGGGTCTCGCGCGCTTTTTCATTGGCGACGACCGCGTCCATGTAGCCGTCGTGGTTCACGTCGAGAATGCAGACGCCGCCCGCCCCGCCGTCGTCCGCCCGCAGGGGGTGGCCGCCGAGCATGTTCTTGGTGAGCCGCGCGTAGACGTCGCGGAGGTTGAGGAACTTGACCTTGCCCTCGCGTCCGGCCACCGCGTGCTCCACCAGCTCGATCACCTGGTCGTTGCGGATCCAGCCGCCGGGGTGGTGCGTCAGCGTGAAGATGCCTTGCTTGATCACGGCCGCGTCGATGGCCGCCTTCATGTCGCGGACGGTCGTCGGGTTGTGCGGCCCGAAGAGGTTGTGGCCCTGCCAGTCGTCCGGGACGGCGGTGGGAATTTCCCAGCAGAGCCGATCGACCACGTACGGATACGGATAGTCCTCCACGTAGTTGACGAAGTTTCGATCCCGCGGCACGTACTTGGCGAACCGCTGCCGGCCGTCCTCTTCAAAGACCACCTCCCGCGGCAGCACGGGGTCGTCCGGCGTGAAGAGCATGAACACCGACGAATCGGCGCGGAGGAAGCGGCCCTCGGGCGTGGTCTTGTTGAACAGCTCCGCGAAGAACCGCGGGCCGACGGAATTCATCGAGTCGCAGCAGGGCATACGGAACGCCACGGGCGGGTTGCCGGGGATGCGCGATAGTAGATCGATGCAGCGGTCATACGTCGCCTTGGCCTTGGCGAAGTCGTTGCCCTGGAGACACGGGCAGGGATGATCGTACGTATGGGCCTCGACGGTCACGCCCTCGCTGAACCAGACGGGCAGTTGCGGGTGGTTCAAGTCGACGTGTTTGGTCATGATACTGACCGGGGCCCGGCCGTCGATCTTCTTGAGCCGCTGGAGGATCGGGCGGAGGAACTGCTCGTACCGGGGCGGGTCGATCATGTCGTCGATCGACAGCACGATCACCGCCTCCACGCCCGGCTCGCCGATCCACTGCGGCGTGACCAGCTTTGCCGTGTCGAGCCCGACGTAGTACGGATTGCAGAAGTCGTCGAGGTAGGCAAGGCGATTCGCGTCGCCGGCGGCTGCCACCGGCCCCACGCCGATTAGAGCCAACAACAGCCAACCGAGGCGGTTTCCAAGCACCGGATTCCTCTTCACGATCGGGCGAGTGTCGCAGGCGAGCGGCTCGAGCGGTTCGAGCCGCCGCAAAGATCGCCCCCATTGTGTCTGCGTCTGGTGATCTCGTCAAGCAAACGGAGACACCGTCGCTCAGCCGGCTCGTTCCGGGGGGGATTGCCTCCTATCCCACCAGCTAAAGCTGGTGGCAGACCACCTGTCGGCTGAAGCCGACTGGCTTCGGCATCCACTCTCGTTCTGCCGCGCCTCTTTTTCCCGGGAAGTGCGTTTCCTTCGAGACGCGAGAGAGAACCCTTCACTCTTCATCGGGGGCCTGCGCCAGTCTCACGGCTCCCGCCACCGGCTCCCTGACGGAGGCGACGGAGGCCGGACCGCAGCCCACCGAGGTGAGACGGGCTTCCAGGGCCCTTCGCAGCCTTTCGCTCCCCAGCAGGACTCCCCCGGTGAGGGCGAGGGGGAACGCGCCGTGGGAGAAGCCGAGGTTCTGGGCGACCGCCGCGACCATGGCGGCCAGCTCGCCTGCCGCTTCGTCGAGGATCCCTCGGGCTTGGGCGTCGCCCTCGTCGGCGGCTTGCGTGACGACGTCGGCCAGCGAGGCGATCCGGGCGCGGTCGTCGGCGAATTGGTACACGGCGGGGATCAGCTCGGGCGGCTCTCGTAGATCGAGTCGACGCAGCAAAGCGTCCACCAGTCGCGTCGCCGGGGCACGGCCGTCGGCCGACTTCGCGGCGGCTCGCAGGCCGGCCAGGGCGATTGCGTAGCCGCTCCCTTCGTCGCCGAACAGGTAGCCCCAGCCGCCGGCACGCACACTGCGCCCTTCGGGGGTCTGGCCGAACGCGAACGAGCCGGTGCCCGAGACCAGGGCAACGCCCCAGCCCTCGGGCGAGCCGGCCACGAGGACCGGCAGGGCGTCGTGCACCGAGCGGAACCGGGCTGCCAGGCGTCGCTCCTGGGCCCAGTGGTGGAGCACCCGGCGGTTCTGCGCCCGATCCCATCCGGCCAGGGCGAGCACGGCGGCGGCCAGTGGGCCCGGTTCTACCCCGGCCTCCTCAAACGCGGCGGCGATCGCCTGATCCAGGTTCCGCAGGGCCGCGTCGAACCCAATCGCCTGCGGGTTGGCCGAGCCGGCGGTGCCGCGACCGACCACGGAAGGCTTGCCCCCGCCCGAGCGCAACGCGAGCCACGCCACCGTCTTGGTGGCGCCGCCGTCGATCCCCAGCACTAGCTTGTCACTTTGCATCGGATTGAAGGGCTCGGCGAAGATGACCGTTGGCTTGGTCCAGCAGCCGTCGGGCCTCCTGGGGGCCGACCGAGCGGAGTTGGGCGACGATCGCCGTCTTCAGTTCACCGTCGCACCGGGCCAGGAGCTTCCCGGCCGCTTCCTCCGAAAGCCCGGTCAGATCCATCACGATGCGTCGCGACCGGGCCACGAGCTTCGTGTTCGTCGCCCGCAGGTCGACCATCAGGTTGCCGTACGTCTTGCCCCAAAGGATCATGCTCCCGGTGGTGAGCATGTTGAGGACCATTTTGGTGGCGGTGCCGGCCTTGAGCCGGGTGGAGCCGCTGATCACCTCGGGCCCGACCACGGGGCTGATGCACAGATCGGCACAATCGGCCAGCTCCGAATCGCGGTTGCAGCTCAGCCCGATGGGGTAGGCCCCCTGGGAGCGTGCATATTCGAGCCCGGCGAGGATGTACGGCGTGCGCCCGCTGGTGGCGATGCCGACGACCACGTCCTTGCGGCACAGCCCGATCGCTTGGAGATCTTGGGCGGCCAGCTCCGGGTGGTCTTCGGCCCCCTCCACCGCACGGAACATGGCCCCGGGCCCGCCGACGATGATTCCCACGACCAGCTCGGGCGGGGTGTTGAAGGTGGGCGGGCACTCGGCGGCGTCGATCACGCCCAGCCTGCCCGAGGTCCCCGCGCCGATGTAGATCAGCCGGCCGCCACCCCGCAGGCGCTCGGCGATCACCTCGACCGCCCGGGCGATCGATTCCGCCTCGCGGCCCACGGCCTCGGCGACCGTGGCGTCCTCGGCGTTCATCAGCCGGACGATCTCCAGCGCCGAGAGGCTATCGATCACCTCGGAGGCCGGGTTTCGCCCTTCGGTGGTCAGTCGATCCAGCATGGTCGTTGCCTGGGGGCCGGTTTCCGATCAAAATATTATACTCGAATGACCCGCGAGGTCTTGGGGGGCCGCCGGCATTGCGGCCGGACGCGGATGGCCGACGCCTGAAAGCCCATCGCACCAAACTGGCACGGCACCTGTGAATCTGGCGATTAGCGAACTCGACGCGGCGATCATCGCTGCCTACATGCTGGGTGTCGTGCTGTTCGGCATTTGGATGGGTCGCGGGCAGCGGAACGTGGCCGGGTATCTGGTGGGCGGGAGGAGCTTGCCCTGGTGGGCCGTCCTCTTTTCGATCGTGGCCACGGAGACGAGCACGGTCACGTTCCTGAGCATCCCGGGGCTCGCCTTCAATCCCGATGGCGGCAGTCTGGTTTTTCTCCAACTGACGTTCGGCTACGTCCTCGGCCGGTTCGTCGTCGTGTTCCTTTTCCTGCCGCACTATTTTCGCGGCGAGCTGTTCACGGCCTACCAGGTCCTCGACCGTCGGTTCGGCGGGGCGACGAAGCAGACGGCGTCGTTATTGTTCCTCGTCACCAGGAACCTGGCCGATGGGCTGCGGCTCTATCTGACGGCGATTGTGTTGCAGCACGTCCTGGGGGTCGACTTGTGGCTCTGTATCACGGTGATCGGCGCGACCACGATCCTGTATACGTTCCTGGGCGGGATGAAGTCGGTCGTGTGGAACGACTGTGTGCAGTTCGTCATCTACGTTGCCGGCGGTGTGGTGGCGATGGCGATCATTCTCGCCTACCTGGGCGGCGGATGGACCGCCCCCGGCGACTTCCTGGCCAATTTGCCCGGCGGGTGGACGCGCCTGGCCGCGTTCGCACACGAGCACGACAAGTTCCGCCTGATAGACCTGACGCTCGATTTCAGCAAGCCGTACACCCTTTGGTCGGGCGTGCTCGGCGGGATCTTCGTTACCCTCGCCTCGCACGGGACCGACCAGTTGATGGTCCAGCGATACTTGAGCGCCCGCAACTCCAGGGAGGCTTCCTGGGCGCTGGGACTGAGCGGGTTTGTCGTCTGCGCCCAGTTCGCCCTGTTTCTGTTGATCGGCGTGGGGCTGGCGTGTTTCTACCATGCGTTCCCGCCGGAGACTCCGTTTCCGAGCTTCGACCGGGTGTTTCCTGCGTTCATCGTCGACCATTTGCCGGTGGGCGTGGTCGGCGTCATTGTGGCGGCGGTCTTCGCCGCGGCCATGTCCACGCTTTCCAGCTCCCTGAACTCGTCGGCCGCCGCGGCCGTGAACGATTTCTACCTGTCCGGGCGCAAGGAGAAGCCCAGCGAGCGGCACCTGCTGAGAGTGAGTCGGCTGTTCACCGTGGCGTTCGGGCTGATTCAGATCGGCGTGGGGATTGCCGGTCCGCTCCTTAAAACCACGGTCGTGGAGAGCGTGATGGCCATCGCTGGCTTCACCACCGGCGTGGTCTTGGGGGTGTTCTTCCTGGGGGTCCTGACAAAGCGGGCTTCCCAGCGCGGGGTGCTGTTGGGTCTGGTGGGCGGGCTGGCCATCATGACGGAAATCGTCGTGGTCATTCCCCTCCTCACCGACGAGACGATGATGGCCTGGCCGTGGTACGCGATCGTCGGGTCGGCGATCACGTTCGCCATCGGCCTGGCCGCGTGCGTAAGATCAAAGGCAAGCTCAACCTCGGACGCGGAGGGGGTCTCATGACCGAGTCGCACCGGCGAAACCAAGTTCTCTTGGGAGCCGTCGTCGCCTTCTGCCTGCTGCAAGCCGCGGCGCACGCGGCCGCGCTCCCCGGCAAGCTGCCGGCCGCCGCGCCGGAACAGGTCGGCATGGACCCGCAGCGGCTGACCGAGATCGACGGAGTCGTGGCCGAGGGCATCGCGGCGGGCGAGATGCCCGGCTGCGTGGTGATGATCGGCCGGCGCGGGAAGGTCGTCTTCCTGAAGGCGTACGGCAATCGGCAGGCCGAGCCGGAGCCGGTCGCCATGACGACCGATACCGTGTTCGACATGGCCTCGCTCACCAAGCCGGTGGCCACGGCCACGAGCATCATGATCCTCCTCCAAGAGGGGAAGCTCCGCCTGGAAGACCGCGTCGCAAAGCACGTCCCCGAGTTTGCCGCCGAGGGCAAGGACCGGATCACCGTCCTGGATCTGCTCACGCACCAAGGCGGCCTGATCCCCGACAACGCACTGGCCGACTACGAGGACGGCCCCGAAAAGTCCTGGGAGCGGATCTTTGCGATCAAGCCCCGCACGGCCCCGGGCATGAAGTTCATCTACACCGACGTCGGCTACTTGATGCTCGGCAAGCTCGTCGAGCGAATCACCGGCCAAAACGTCGACGAGTTCGCCCGCGAGCGTATCTTCCGGCCGTTGGGAATGAGCGAGACCGGCTACCTGCCGCCCGAGCCGCTCCGCCGACGCGCCGCGCCCACCGAGAAACGCAACGACGAGTGGATGCGGGGCGAAGTGCACGACCCCCGGGCGTACCGGCTGGGCGGCGTCGCCGGGCACGCCGGGCTGTTCTCGACCGCGGAGGACCTGGCCAAGTACGCCCAGATGATGCTCGGCCGCGGCGAGTACGGCGGCGTACGCGTCCTCAGCCCGCCGACCGTCGCCATGATGATAACGCCCTATCCGGTCTCCCGTGGTCGGCGCGGGCTGGGATGGGACATGCGGACCGGCTACTCCTCGAACCGCGGCCGGTCGTTCTCCGACCGCGCCTTCGGACACGGGGGCTTCACCGGCACGGC
>CAZDHR010000020.1:0-34005 GCA_964505295.1 uncultured Planctomycetaceae bacterium | reverse complement strand
CCCCATCTCGCTCTCTTCCCAATCGTCTACACGTCCTGCAAAATGGACAGATACGGCTGGAGTTCCTTGACCCTCACGAAAGGGTATCACGATGTCAGAGCTCAGAAACCGCATGATCCAGGACATGCAACTCGCCGGGCTGGTCGAAGGGACCAAGCGGGAGTATCTGCGGGCCCTCCGCCAACGGGCCGCCTACTACATGGTTCCGCCGGACCGCCTCACCGAGCGGCAGGTCCAGGACTACCTCCTCTACGTCCGCGACGAGTTAGGTGTGGCCAAGGGGACATTCGCGCCGGTCGTCGCCGGGCTGAAGTCCTTCGACCTCAACACGCTCGGCCACGACTGGCCGCTGTTGACGAACAAGAAGTCCGCAAGCCGCGGCAAGAGCGGTTGCCCGACGTCCGCAGCGATGAGGACTGCCGCCGCCTGAACGCCACGCTGCAAAAGCCCGTTGATCGCGGCTGCTTCACGCTCATCTATGCCTGCGGCTTGCAAATCACCGAGGCGGTCACGCTCCGCGTCATCGGCGCGCGAGACAAGGAACGGGTTCTGCCGTTGACCGAATCGATTGTGGACATGCTTCGCGAGGAGTGGAAGACCCCTCGGAGCAAGCGGTGGCTATTTCCCAGTCGGCGCGTGGTGACCCACCTCCCCGACGCGACCAGAAGTTGAGATACGGCCTGCTGATGCGGGTGTCGGCGAGGCGGTCAAGGGACTTTGCCCCAACAAACGCCACCTCGGGGCGGGTCACGATTCGGGGCCTTCGTCTTCTTCGACGAAGACCATTCCCACGAGCAGGCGGTAGGCGAGCAGGCAGACCAGCGCGCCGCCGACGGTGGCCAGGAACCCCAAGGGGCTGATGGGGTTGAAGTCCTTCCACTTGAGGAAGTGGCAGAGGAGGAGCGGGCCGACGACGCTGCCCACGATGCCGATCAGCACCGTGACGACCGCGCCGGATTTCCGACCCGGAATCAGCGACTTGGCCAGAAGCCCGGCCAACGTGCCGAATCCGACCCAAATGAGGACCAGGTTGACCCACTGCTGGGCAGTCTGCGACAGTTCGAGTTCGCCCACGATCCGGGTCCTTTCCGCACCGGCGAGTGGGGGCGGCGGCGCGAGGCGGGGCAGTGTCCTGTTCCCTGTCGATGGACAAGTTGTGGTGCGGGCGTCCGGCTTGCGTGGTGCAGCCGCCCGCGGCCGCACCACGCAAGCCGCGACCCACCGATTGAGCTTTGACGAAGCAGTAATCTCCTCTGGCTGCTGACGTCCGACCAGGGCGGTCCCTCGCTTGTTGGACGTCAGCAACCAAAGGCGCAGCCCCCCTAACGCCTGCCAAGGCGGAGGGTTCCGCCGACGGGAGCCGCCCGATCGGCATCTAGCCCCGGCCCTCGACCCCTCAGGCGCTGAGCGAATTTGTATCGAAATCGGCCGCGTTCAGGGGCCAAGGAGTTTTTGCTCCTGCTCGGCGGCCTTCAGGGCGGCCGCCTCCCGGGCCAGCTTGAACTCGGGTCCCGGCGCGAAATACTGGACATCGTCCGTCATGTAGGTTGGGCTGGGTAGCGTCTGACCTCCGATGTCCACCTGGCAGCCGGTCAGTCCCAGGGCGAGAAACAGCCCCAGTCCGGCCAGCAGCCATCGCAACGGGCGCCGTCGCTTGTTCGAGCCGCTCATCGGCTTACTCCCTCCTGTTGCTGCACACTCTGCCTGCGGCACCCGTCATCCACCCGCGTGGCCGGCAGACAAACACACCGCAGCCAGCATAACCGTTACGACCGTTATCGTCCGTCCGAGTGGGTGGACTTTAGCGTTTGGGGAACGTCCCCCGATAGTCGGGGCGCGGCGGCAAAGGGGGCGGGGGCGAGCCGGTTCCGCCGAGCGTCACCATCGATCCGACCGGAGCAGGCCCGCCTCTGGGACGACCACCCCCTCCCTCGGTAGTAGAAATGGGCTTTGTCCGCGCGTAAGATCATAGTATCGTGGAGGTGGACAGAGGACCGACCGGGAAAGGACGTCCGGATTTCTCAGTGCGTCCGCCTCGGCGTTGTGCCGGGCGAAAGGCGTTGGACGATTACCGCGTCGGGACCCCAGGCCCCCCTTCCCCCCGGTCCAAAGTGGCACCAAACCGGGGGGGGAACACGGAAGTCCTTCTTTGGCTGATCCCGAGCCGGACCGGCCCCGGGAATCCGTCACCGGGCCGGGCCCAGCCGGACCGAGATGGGGCTTTTGGCGAGAGAGGAGGAGCGGAGATCATGAGTTCGCAGGCGATCTTCGGAGACAGTCGCTTGCGGCTGTCGGGCGCGTGCTTGTCCCTGCTGATCAGCGGCACGATCGTGCTCGGCCCGCTGGCGCGACCGGCAGCGGGACAAGCCAGACAGGCCCCATCGGTCACCTACTCGTCGGAGTTCGGGCCGTTCTCTTCCTTCTACGACGGGGAATTCCGAGACGCCCTCGATCTCTTCATGGACGAATGGCGTGGTGCGATCAAGACCCCGCAGAGCCGATGGATCGACTCGATCTGCTACCTGACGATGATCGGGGAGTGCTACTACCACATGGGGCAGTTGGACAAGGCCCTCCAGAGCTACAACGACGCGCTGGGCCTCTACCTGACCTTTTCGGACTGGATGATGTGGGTCGACTTCGACCGCATGCCGGTCATCCGTCCCGCTCAGCGCGGGTCGATTCGGCCTTGCCCCTGGGGAACCAGCAACCGCAAGGCTCCGCTGGGCGATTTCCCCTCGACGATGCTGATTCGCCAGGGCCGGATCAACAACAACGCGGTGTTTCGGCAGGGCGGCGTGGCGATGCAGGCCCAGCTCTACCCCCTCGAGGTCCAGGAGATCGTCCGCTCGACCACGCTGGCCATCCGGCGGCGGACCGAGCTTTTGGGCCCCCTGGCCAGGCACGATCCGATCACGGCCGACCTGATCGCCGCCCTGTCGCGTGCCGGGCTGCCGAACCACTGGTCGCAGGCGTGGATCGACGTCCAGCTCGGCCTCGCCCTACTCGCCGGGGGAAGGGACGAGCAGGCGATTCCCGTGTTGACCCGCTCGATCGTCGCCGCCGGTCAGTTCGACCACCCGTTGACCGCCACCGCGCTCTTGGAGTTGGGCAAGCTGTTCCTCAAGCAGGGCAACTTCGTCCAAGCCGCCGCGCATTTCCACGACGCCTCGGTCGCCGCCTTTCACTTCTTCGACGGGGGGATCCTCCAAGAGGCCTTCCGTTACGCGGCCCTCACGCACCTGTTGGCCAACAGCCCCGGCGTCTTTCCCCGCCTGGAACCGGCCGCGCAGTGGGCCAGGGTGAAAGACCTCCGGCGCCTGCGGGTCTCGCTGATGCTCTCCGGGGCGGAAAACCTGGCCGTGCTCGGCCAAACCGCCGAGGCGGCCGCGATGCTCGACGAAGCCGCCGCGACCATAGGCCGGCGACCGATGGCGCTCGGCCGCGCCGGCGCCCGGCTGAGCTACCTCCGGGCGATGGTCTTTTTCCAGCAGCGCAAGATGGGCCCCGGCGACGAGGCCCTGGCCGCCGCGATGGGCTACATGCAGCACGGCTCCCACTGGCTCTATCAGATCCTTCAGCTCGATCGCAATTTTACGGGCGGTCAAATCAACACGCGAAGCCCGATTACCCCCCGCGGGGCCATGGACCTCTACACCGAATTGCTCCGCGACCCCACGCCCACCGACTGGACGTTCGAGCCGATGGAGTCGCTGGCCGTGCTGCGGACGCCGCACCCCCAGTCGTTCGAGCACTGGTTCCTCGTCGCCTTGGCCCGAAAGGATCACGACGCGGCCCTGGAGATCGCCGACCGCGCCCGGCGACATCGCTTCTTCAGCACGTTGGCCTACGGCGGGCGGCTTCAGTCGCTGCGGTGGATCCTGGAGGCCCCCGACGAAATCCTCGACGGGGAGGCCCGGCTGAATCGTCAGGACCTGTTGGCCCAATACCCCGCCTATGGGGAGCTGTCGCGCCAAGCCCGACAACTCCGCGACGCCCGGAAGGGCATACCGCTGGTGGCCGAAGAGCCCGAGGCGTTTCGCCGGTTGCAGGAGTATTTGGCGGCCCTCGGCACGATCAGCGCCCACCAGGAAGCGATGTTGCGCGAGATCGCCGTGCGCCGCGAGCCGGCCGGCTTGGTGTTTCCTCCCATGCGCTCGGCCAAGGACGTTCAAAAGGCCCTGCCCGAGGGGACCGTCCTGCTGGCGTTCTTCGTCGCCGGCGGCGAGCTGTACGGCTTCCTGATGAACCAGGAAGAGTACCAGCCCTGGAAGGTGAAGGGGACATCGGCTTTGGTGCGGCAGATCGCCGGGCTGTTGCGGGGGATGGGCCAATACGAGCAGAACCGCGAGCTGAGCCTGAGGGATCTCGAAGACGCGGGTTGGAAGAAGTCTGCCCAGGAGGTCTTGGAGAACCTGCTGGAAGGCTCCCGGGCCGACTTCACCGCCGATTTCCCCGAGCTGGTCGTCGTGCCCGACGGCGTGATGTGGTACGTCCCCTTCGAATCGCTTCTGGTCGACATGGGCGGCCAAGTCCGGCCGCTGATCTCCCGGTTCCGAATCCGGTATGCCCCGACCGTGTCGTTGGCCGTACCGGATGGGAGGGAGCCGAGCCCCACGGCCGAGACGGCGGTCGTGGTGGGCCGCCTCTTCCCCCGCGACGACGAGGGGGTGGCCCAGGCCGCCTTCGAGGACCTGGCCAAAGCGGTACCCCGGTGCGTGGCGGTGACGAAGCCGCCGTTGCCCGGGCCCTCCTCCGTCTATGCCTCGTTGATGGACCAGTTGATCGTCCTGGACGACGTCGAACTGGAAAACCCGGGCCCGTACTCCTGGGCTCCGATTCCCCTCGACCGGAACAAGCCGGGCAACTCGCTGGGCGACTGGCTCGCGTTGCCGTGGCAGGCGCCCGGCGTCGTCATCCTGCCCGGCTTCCATACGGCCGCCGAGAACTCGCTCAAACAGGTCAGTCCGGCCGCCCCCGGGGCGGAAGTGTTTGTGTCGGTCTGCGGGCTGATGTCGAGCGGGGCCCGGACGATTCTGCTCAGTCGCTGGCGCACCGGCGGCCAGACCAGCTTCGATATCGTCCGCGAGTTCGCCCAGGAGCTGCCCCACACCAGCCCCGCCGACGCCTGGCAACGGGCCGTCCTCGTGGTCGCCGACTCGCGCCTCGACCTCGATGCCGAGCCCCGCATCAAACGGGCCGCCACGGTCGACCCGCCCAAGGCGACCCATCCGTTCTTCTGGGCGGGCTACATGCTCGTTGATTCGGGCGTCCGGCCCGAAACGGCCGAGCCCCAGCCGGAACAGCCCGTCATCAAGCTCCAGCCTGGCAAGAAGCAGCCGGCCCCGCCCGCTGCCCCGCCGTAGTGGTGTGTCATCCACGGGCTCGCGGGTGGCACGGGCATCTTGCCCGTGCTTTCGGGGACACACGGGCGAGACGCCCGTGGCACCCAGCACCCAACGGAAGCCCGACCGACCACCCGCCCGCAAGCCGAGAAGCCCCAGCGAGCGGCCCCCGCGTATGGAATTCGCAGGCCGGTCCGGTGATAATACATGACCGGAAGGGCAATCGCGGCCCTTTACCCTTTTCCTCTGAACAAGACGGAGCTTTGTCCCATGTCGCTCATCCTTCGATCCGGTGTTTTGGGCCTGCTTTTGGCGGGCATCGTGGCCGCAGATCGAGTCCTGGCCGAAAACGAGGGGCTCGACGACCTCGACCGCGCCACCGAGCTGAAGCTCACTTACGGCACGCTCACCGATTTGGGTGAGGTGATCCGCCTTTGCGAAAGCGCCCTCGAAAAAGGGCTCGACGAAGACAACACCCGGTTCGCAACCCAACTGCTCGCCTCCACCCGGGTCAAGCGTGGCTCGGTCATCGCCGAGACGATCCTCGCCGCGCGACCGGTCGACCCCCGGTGGCGCCAATTCCGCCGCGTGGCGCTGGAGGACCTGGAAAAGGGCGTCGAGCTCGATCCCAAGCAGGCCCAGGCCCTCTATCGAATCGCCCAATTGAACCTCTTGCCCGAGGGCGACACCCAACGCGCGCTCGAAGCCGTCAGCGAGGCAATCCGCCTGAGCGAAGACCAGTTTACGTTTCGGGCGAAGGCCCTGACGCTCCGCGCCGAGCTCCGCGAAGACCCCGCCGAGGGGCTTGCCGATCTCGACGAAGCGATCCGCATCAACCCCGGCGATCCGGTCACCCTCCGCCTGCGGGGAAACACGTACGCCAAGCTGGAGAAGTACGAACAGGCCCTGGCCGATTGCGACACGGCTCTCCAACTCGAGCCGGAGCATGCCGCCACGCACGAGCTGCGAGCGAAGGTTCTGATCGAGCTCAAACGGTACGACGAGGCGATGGCCGGCCTCGACAAGGCCCGGGAGCTGGCGCCCGATTCGCCGACGCCGCTGGTGCACCAGGCACGGATCCACGGCCTGAAGTCCGACTTCAAGAAGGCCGTCGAGGTGCTCAACCTGGCCAATGCCCTCCAGCCGGCCAATCCGGCCGTCCTCTTGCTCCGCGCCAGCATGTACGAGGAGCTGGACCAGCGCGAGAAGGCCTTGGCCGACGTCGACCGGGTGCTCGAGTTGCACCCCGATCTCCCCCTGGCGATGCGGTTTCGCGCCTCGCTGCTGGCCGGATCCGGCAAGTTCGACCTGGCCGCCCGCCAACTCGAAGAGCTCCAGAAAGCCGAGCCCGAGGACCCGGCCATCGAGCTCCAGCTCGCCCTCTTCTACAGCGCCGAAAAACACTACGGCAAAGCGATCGAGAAGTTTTCCGCCGTGCTCAAGAAGCAGCCGGACAATGCCATCGCCTTGCGAGGCCGCGCCGACGCCCTCTTGACCACCGGTCGCCAGGCCGACGCCATCGCCGACTACGAAAAGGCGCTCGAGATCGAGCCGGAGGACGCCGGCGCGCTGAACAACCTGGCCTGGGTCCTGGCCACCTCGCCCGACGAAAAGCTCCGCGACGGCAAGCGGGCCATCGAGCTGGCCACGAAGGCCTGCGAGCTGACCGAGTACAAAGCAGCCCACATCCTCAGCACCCTGGGCGCCGGCTACGCCGAGACCGGCGATTTCGAGACCGCCATGAAGTGGTCGAAGAAGGCCATCGAGATCGGCGCCGAGGACCAGATGGAGCCCCTCGAGAAGGAGCTGGAGTCGTACCAGGCCAAAAAGCCCGTTCGCGAGCTGTTGAACGAGCCGGCGGAGCCGGAAAAGCCCGAACCGAAGGAACCGGAGAAGCCCGAGGTAAAAGAGCCGGCGAAGCCCGGGCCCAAGGAGCCGGAGAAGCCGGAGGCTAAGGAGCCGGAGAAGCCCAAGCCCAAAGAGCCGGAAAAGCCCAAGGCCAGCGAGCCCGAGCCGAGCCAGCCGGACAAGCCGAAGGAGTCTTCTGCCCGACAAAAGCAGAGTGCGTGAAACGCACCAACCGTATCACGGAAGGAGAAGGTTGCCTCGTTACGACGCTTCGCATCGTAACGTACCGCCGGGACGCTTTGCGTCCAGACGTCGCCGGAAGCATGGGCCCCGGAGACTGTCGCGTGGGCCGGACGCAAAGCGTCCGCGTCGTGCGATTTCACGCGAAGCGCGGAAACGATGGGAAAACGTTGTTTCTGCGCAGACTCTCGGCCGACGGTCGTCCGGCAGCGGCGCACCATGAGGGCAGCTCGAGGCTCCGGGGCAACCGGCGTTTCCGGTTTCGGCCCGGCGACGTGGCCCTCGGCGGAAGAGGAGATCGGTCATGGAGAACCGACGGCACGCCGCCTGGCGTTTGGGCGGACAGTGCCTCGCGCTTCTCGCACTGCTGGCCGCTTACCATTTCGTGCTCCGATGGCTGATGCTGTCCCGCGGTCTGGTCCTTGGCGTGGTCGGGCCGGGCAACGCCGTGTATCGGGTGGTTCCGCTCTATGCCTACGTGCGGCCGCATTTCAAGACGGGCCTGCTCGTGGCGGCCGGTACGCTGGTCGCCTACTGGGGCTGGGTGCGGTGCCGGGCGTGGAGCCTCCGCGCGAGGCGACCCGCGTTCGTCGCGGCGCTGGTGCTCTGGCACGTCGCCCTGGCGTGCGCCGTGGCCATGATCGACGGCGGCCCCCAGCGCCTCTGGCGCCCGTTCGTGCTGCTCGAAGGGACCGACTACATCGGTGCCGTGCCCCTGGTCGATTCCGCGTGCGGGTTCCTCGACGATTACGTGTCGCGGTTGCCGGAGCTGCCGATGCACTGCCAGGTGCATCCGCCGGGCGGCGTGCTCTTCTTGTGGTGGGTCGATCGCTGCGTTTGGCCGGGCCCGGCGGCCGGTGCGATGGCGACGATCCTGGCCGCCTCGCTGGCGGCGCCGGCCGTCTATGGCCTCGCGCGGGAGGCGTTGGACGAGCGTTTCGCGCGCCTGGCGAGCTGCTTGTTCCTCCTGGCCCCGAGCGTCCTGCTCTTCACGGCCACGTCGATGGACGGCCTGTTCATGGTGCCTATGGCGTGGACGTACTTCTTCTTGTGGATGGCCCGAAGTCGACGGCCCTGGCTCTACGGTTGTCTTGGCGGCCTGACGGCTGCCATCTCGGCGATGATGACGTTCTCGGCCGCTTTTCTGGGACTCTGGGGTTTGGCGATGCTCGCAGTGACTGCCCTTCTCGACCGCCGCAGACTGCCGACGACCGTGCAAGCGCTGGCCGCCGCCGCGGCGTCCTCGGCGCTATTCCTCACGGCGGTCTACTGCTGGTCGGGCTATCATCTGTTGGAGAATCTCGGCGCGGCGGTTCGGGCACATCACGCCATCATGCACGGCGGCAACTACGCCACGGCGCCGCAGTACGCCCACCTGGTCGTCGGAAACCTCGTTGCGCTGTTTGCCGGAGCGGGCATTCCCGTGGCCGTGCTCTTCTTTCGCCAAGCCGTCCGCGACGTGCGCGGGCTGGACGGCCGGTCGTCGGGCCGGCTTCTGCGATTGAGCTTCTTCGTCGCGCTGGCGATCCTCGCGGCCGCGCCCCTCTACACGCTGGAGGTCGAGCGGATCTGGCTCTTCATGGTCCCGCTCGTCGTGATCTCCGCCACCCGGCCGCTGAGCCGCTCCGCACCGGCCGATCGCCCCGGCCCCGAGATCGGCCTCACCGTCTGCCTGCTTTCGATTCAAGTCGTGGCGATGGAAGCGTTGTTGAACACCATCTGGTAGCGGGTCACGGCCGACGGAAGGGCAACGGGTGTGGCTTTGAGCGCCCAAGCGAAGTAGGGTGCGTGAAACGCACCATGTTCTTGCCAACGTTTGGTGGTGTCGTCGTTGGTGCGTTTCACGCACCCTACGGCGGGGTCGACGGCGCGGCGGCGGCACCCTTGCTGCTTCGCCGGTGGTTCCTCTGCGGCTCGAGCGGCACCACTATTCCTTGCCCGACTCCTGCTTCCACTCGTCGAGCAGGTCGACCCACTCCTGGCGATTGAACGGGCGCTTGGCGTCAGGGCCCGGCTGGGGGAAGTCCTGGTTCTCTTCGAGCTCTTCCATCGTGGGCGTTGGGGAGGGGACGCCGCCGGGGGGCACTTCCAGGCCGGCGGTCCAGGCGAGGCCGTTGAGCACGAGCGTGCGGAAGCTGTCGTTGGCCCAGGTCCACTGCCAGTGGCCGCCGGTGAACCCGAAGCCGCGCCCGCCGTCGGAACGCTCGCACGCCCAGGCGAGGTGCTCCGGCATGCCCTTGCGGGCGCGCACGGTGGGGTTATTGCTGTGGGGGCCGTCGGGGCGCTCGCGCGTTTCGTCGGGCGGGACGGCGGTCAAGACGGGCGTCACCCCCTCCATGTTCTCCCGGAAACGCATGTGGTAGTACCACTCGTCGTCGACCTCGAACGGCTTGACGCCCCGGGTGATCGGGTGGTCGGGGAATGTCTCGAACTTGGCCGTCCAGTGGGGGTTGACCGACCAGTCGGTCTCGAAGTAGCCGCCGATCCAGTCGACGAAGTAGTCGCCCGGCTCGCCCTTGGGAATTTCCACCCCGTAGTGCAGCATGGCAATGCCCACGCCCTTCTTGGCCAGCTTGTCGACTTCCTTGAGATGGGGCATGACCGGGTGGCGTTCGCCGCCGTCGGCGTAGACGCAGATCGCGTCGGCATTGTCCAGCGCGGACGGGTCTTCGGGCCAGCCGTCGCGGTAGACCACGGCGTGGACGTTCGGCATGCCCTCATTGAGCCACTTGGCCAGCAGCAGGCAGCCGGCGTTGTGCTCGTGGGCGCCGTAGCCGTGGCTCTTGGGACCGGCGATGAGCACGATCTTCTTCGTGGCTTCCATGGGGAGCCGCTTGAGACGGATGTTGCGGACCTGGATCTTCATCGGCGGGCCGCGGTGGACCTGGATGGCGACGATGCCGCATCGGCGGCGCATCTCGGTGTCCTCGTCGGTCGCCTCCGACATCACCTGGCCGTTGATCTTGTGGACGAAGTGGAAGCCCTGGGCGCTGATCTCGTACTCGTTCCACTCTTCCTTCTTGACGTGCTGCTGAAGCCCCTCGGCATCGCCGAACTGCTCGACGACCTTCGGCTTGTGGTCCGGGCCAATGACGGTTTTCTGGCCGCGGTCGGCGAGGATGCCGCGGAATCGCTCGCCGTAGAGGATGCCGGAGTAGCGATCGCCGGCCTCGAAGTCGGCCTGGTAGCCGCCCACGACCCACTGCTCCCACTCGGGGTTCTCGAAGCTGCGGTACTGGACGCCCGAGTTGCCGCCGATGAGCTTGTACTCGAAGCGGAGGATGAAGTCGTCGACCTTACCCTGACGCCAGATGAGGAACGTGTTGTGCTCGGTCGGGTTGTCCTCGGTGGTCTGGCCGGTGATCGCGCCGTCCTCGACGCTCCAGAACCGGGCGTCGCCCTCCCAGCCGTCGAGGGTTTTCCCGTCGAAGATGGGCACGAAGCCCTGCTCGTCCTCGGCGGCCAGCAGCAAGCCGGCGCCGATCAAGACGCAGAGCATGCTCGCCATCGATGCGGTGAATCTCGTTCTCATCATCTACTCCTCCTCTCAAAACAGTGCTCGTTTGGCTGGTCTTCCTCGTTCGATCCGACCCCGCCTCCTGGGCGGACGGACCTCGTCGAGCCCGCGCCCGTCGGGCGGACGCGGCTCCCGGGACCCCGATATTTTAGCACCGGCCCAGGCGGGCGTGCAAACGGCGGTGGTGCGCCGCAAACCAGCACCTTCGGGTGGGGGCTGAGAGCATGGGCAGGCCCAACTCGCCTAGGTCGCCGGGGCCGTTTCCGATAGAATCCGCGGGGTTTGGAGCGATCTGAGGATCGGCCCTGAGAATGGCTTCCCGGCTTCAGTAGCAGGCACACGCCGTGTGCCGTCCGCCGGTTACGGCACACGGCGTGTGCCTACTACTCCGCGAATGCGGGAGTTGTTCTTCGGCCGGTCCTAGCGACTGCTGCTTGGAGGCACGAGGAGATGGCCGGTCACGGAGGAGTCGGCAGGGTTGGACGCGGCGTGGTGGGGTTGGTGGCCGTGCTGGTCGTCGTTTGGCCACTCGCCGCCCAGGAGCCGGGGCGATTGCCGGTCGAGGCGGGGAGGTCCGCGACGGACCCGATGTGCTCCGACCTGATGCGCTCCGACGCCCGGCTGGCCGACGTCTCGTTCGTCGACCCCGAGCGCGGTTGGGCCGTGGGCGACCGGGGCACCATCTGGCACACGGCCGACGGGGGGCAGAGCTGGCAGTTGCAGCCGTCGGGTGTGGCCTGCCGGCTCGAGTCGGTCTGCTTTCTCGATCGAGAGAACGGCTGGGCCGCCGGCGGGTTCTCCCACCCTTACACGCACACGAGTACCGGCGTGGTGCTCATCACGCACGACGGCGGGCGACGGTGGACCCACGATCCGCGGCTGCTGTTGCCCGCGATCAAGCAGATCCGCTTCGCCAACCCGCGGCAAGGTTGGGCCATCGGCTGCCCCTCGGCCATGTTCCCCTCGGGCGTGTTCTTCACCGACGACGGCGGGCGGAGCTGGAACCCGTTGCCGAGCCGGAAGACGGCCGGCTGGGTGGCGGGCGATTTTCTGCCCTCGCGCGACGGCGTGCTGGCCGACCGCAGCGGCATGACGGCCACGGCCCGGCGGGGCAGCGTCGAGCCGGCCGCCACCCCCCGCTTCGGTCTCCGCGGTGTCGCCCGGATGAAGCTCGTCCCCGAGGTCGAGCCGCAGGTCTACGGCTGGCTGGTCGGCCAGGGCGGGTTGGTGATGCTCACCAGCGACCTGGGCGCCAACTGGCAGACGCCGCCGGGCGAGTTGCCCGAGGGAATTGCCGAACAGTTCGACTTCGCCGCGTTGGCCGTCCGGGGCCCGAGGGTGTGGGTCGCCGGGTCGCCGGGCACCCGCGTGTTGCACAGCCCGGACGCCGGCCGCTCGTGGGTCGCTTTCTCTACGGGCCAATGCCTGCCGATCCGGGCCCTCTCGTTTGTCGACGACCAGCACGGCTGGGCCGTGGGCGAGCTGGGCACGATCCTGGCCACGGCGGACGGCGGACGAACCTGGCGGCGCGCCCGGTCCGGCGGCACCCGGGCGGCGCTTCTGGGCATCTTCGGCGAGCCGGAGGACGTGCCGTTGGAGCTATTTGCCCAGCTTTCGGGGAACGAGGGCTACCTGGGCGTGGTCGAGACGCTCAACCGGCGGGACCTGGAGGTTGCCCCACGCCAGGACGTCCACCCGGCCGACCGGCTCCACGAGGCGCTGGTGGGCGTGGGGGCTTCGGGCGGAAACACGGCGTGGCGGTTCCCGTTGCGGCAAGCCGGCCTGGGGCTTTCGGCCGACCAGATCATCAACGGCTGGGACCAAGCGAACGACGGGCGTGGGCTCGACCGGATGAAGGCCCACGTGGTTCGGCAGATCCGCACGTGGCGGCCCGAGGTGGTCGTGACGCGCGAGGCCAGCCCGACCGGCGACGACCCGCGATTGCAATTGGTTCATCGGGTGGTCGTCGAAGCGGTCCGCGCGGCGGGCGACCCCACGTCGTATTCCGAGCAGATCACGCAAGCCGGCCTGGAGCCCTGGCGTGTGAAAAAGGCCTATGCGGCGCTGCGGCCCGGGCTGGACGGCGCGGTGAGGCTGACCACCGCCGAATTGGCCGAGCGACTGGGCCGGTCGCTGGCCGACGTGGTGTCGCTGCCGCGAGGTCTCCTGGAGGACCGCTTCGCGGTTTCGCCCAGCACGCTCAGCTTCCGCCTGGCGGTCGACAACCTGGAGCGCCGGCCGAGCCGGAGCGACTTCTTCGCCGGGATCGTGCTCTACCCGGGCGGCGAGGCGAGGCGCGAGCTTCTGGAGCCGGCGGTCGAACGGATCGACCTGATCCGGCGCATCGCCCAAAAGCGGCGTAACATGCAGGCCATTCTGGAGCGGACGGACAAGGACGCGCAGGGCGGATGGGGGCTTCTCGCTCAAACGGGCGACATGACCCGGGGGCTCGACCCCGACAGCTCGGCCCAGCTCCTCCATCACTTGGCCCAGCGGTACTACACGACCGGGCAGTGGCCGATGGCGGCCGAGGCGTTCAAGCGTCTGGTCGATCGGCACCCAGAGCACGCGCTGGCCGGCCCGGCCCTGGTGTGGCTGGTGCAATACTACGCCAGCGGCGAGGCGGCGTGGCGGGTGCGGGGCGGCCAGCGGTTTGCCGTCGAGCAGGTCGCGGCGAGCACGCCGTCGGGGCCGATGCCGCTTGCGCCCGGCGCCGGCGATCCGCGGTTCGCGATCCAGCGGGCGTCGGCCCCGGCGATCGACTTCTCCCAACAGGAGGACCGCCTGGGGATTGCCGCCTCGCTAGGGAAGCAGATCGCTCGGGCCCGGCCGGCCCTGCACATCGAGCCGAACGTCGGCTTCCCGTTGGCGGTGGTCGACCGGCGGCGCGGTTTTCCGGGCCAGGCCGACCGGTTCTACCTGGTCCGCAGCCGGAGCGCGACCCGCGACGCCTGGTGGGCCTGCGCCCGGGGTGAGCAGTGGCTGGCCGAGCCGAAGGGCGTGGCCCCCAAGTCGATCCTTTCGTGTGTCACGGCAACGGCCAAGCCGTACCTGGACGGGCGCTTGGACGACGCCGTCTGGGCGCGGGCGAAGCCGGCCAAGCTCAAGAGCCCTCTCGGCGACGACGCCGACTGGCCGGCCAAGGTGAAGCTGGCCCACGACGGAGAGTTCCTCTATCTGGCGATCGAAGCCCGGGAGGCGCCCGGGGTGAAATACCGCAGGGACCAGAGGGCCCGGCCGCGGGATCCGGACCTTTCGGGCGAGGACCGGGTCGACCTGTTTCTCGATCTCGACCGCGACTTCGCCACGTACTACCGGCTGTCGATCGACCATCGCGGCTGGCCCGGCGAGGCGTGCTGGGGCGATTCGTCCTGGGACCCCACCTGGTTCGTGGCCGCGGAGGGCGAGGAAGGCACCTGGACGGCCGAAGCTGCCGTGCCGCTCGACCAACTGACCGGCCAGTACCCGGCGGCGCGCAGCGTTTGGGCGATCGGCATCCAGCGGGTAGTCCCCGGCGTGGGGCTCCAATCGTGGACCACGCCCGCGGCGGTCGACGTCGTGCCGGAGGGGTTCGGCTATCTGATCTTCGAGTGACTACCTGCGGCGCAGGTGGCCGACGCTCGACTGGAAGTATTTGCGGCGCCGCGTCTCCACTTCGTGGGGAGCTTCCGCCTCTTGCTGCTCGAGGTCCGCGAGATTGGCCTTGCAGTAGCGGCAGCCGACCACTTCGAGGTGGAACGTGATGTAGTCGGCCGCCTCGTCGGGCAGGGCCTCGAGCAGGTAGCTGCCGAGCTGCTCGCGGGAAGGGCAACTGAGCCGGTGCCGCCGCCAGATTTCGCCCAGCGAATGGACGCCCGCGTCGCGCCGCGCGTTGATCGTCGCCACCCGCCCGCGGAGCTCCGGGTCTTTTCGCAGCGCCTGCTCCACCCGGGCCATTTCCTCCGGGGGCAGGGCTTCGTCGAGATAGCCGTCCAGATCGGATTGGCGAATGGGCTTGGGCATGGGGTTGGGAGTAGGGAGTCAGGAGTCAGGTATGTGTAGTGTGTAGTTATGAGTATTAAGTGCCTGGTACCGAGTACTGAGTACCCGGTACTCAGTACTGAATACCGAGTCACGAGTGACGAGCTAGAGGCAGGGAGTCAACAGCAGGAAACGAAAAGCCGAGAACGAGGAACGACTCGTCGAAAGCGAACTTGCGATTCTGTTCATCGGAAGCCATTTTTCCGCGCCACTCCCCACTCATCACTCGCCACTCCCTACTCCTCGTACAACTCCGGAAACACCTCTTCGGGCAACTCCTGCTTGCGCACGGCCGACCGGAGCTTGGCCAGGAACTCGAACTTGTGGTTGGCCACCGCCTGTTCGGAGAGCCCCAGGTGGGCGGCCGCTTCCTTGTTGGCCCAGCCGCGGACGAAGAGCAGCTCGACGCACTCGATCTTTTGCCAGTCGCCCCGCTTGCGCCAGTGGGCAAGCTGACCGTCGATCGCCGCGGCCAGGGCGTTTTCCTCCAGGCCGCGCCGCTCGCCGCTTCGCACAATACTGCTGGCCGCCCGGGCGCTACCCGGCGGCTCCCAATTGCTGCTCGACTCGCTTCCGCCGGGCACGAGCGGCAGCGTGGGGCGACGTCCCTCGCGGCGGAGGTGGTCGGTCAGCTTGTGGGCGGCGATGGAGAAAAGGTACCCTTCGAGCGACCGGCGCGCGTCGTAGTTGGGCAGGCTGGTCAGAAAGCCGACGAAGGTCTCCTGGACCACGTCCTCGGCAGCCGCCCGATTCCGCACGCGGCTGGAGATGAAGGCCAAAAGCCGCCCCTCGAAGCGCGCAATCAACTCGTTCCACGCCTCGGCTTCGCCCGAGCGGATACGGCGGATCAACAGCGTGTCGGTCTGTCTCGGCAGAGACATCAATGGGCCAAAGCCGGCGGCCTGCCAGGGGACACTACGTACCTCAAGATACCGCAGTTCCCTCCGTCAGGCAACCGCAGGGCGCCCCTCGCGGGACAAACACGCGACAAGCCGGACGATCGCCCGGCCCTTGCCACGATCGACGACGCCGGGGGGAGATCCGCGCCTCACACGCTTCCGCTGTAGGTGCCGATCCTCACCAGCATCCACCCGACGACGATGGCGATCAGGATCAACGCGGCCGCGACCAGCCGGAGGCGGCCGCGATAGGCCCCACCGGTGGCCAGATCGATCTTCAGATAGGACCAGACGGCCCCGAGGAGCACGAAGACCAGCACGCCCAGCACGCCCACGCCGCCGAGCCGCTCGGTGACGAGCGCCTTGTTCCATTCCTCCTCGATGCGGGCGTTGACCTCGCGGTCGAACTCCAGAAGCACGTGGACGTAGAGCACGTCGGCGAACTTCTCGGGCTGGCCCTCGGGCGAAATTTTCACTTCCTTCTTCTGTTCGCACTCGTCCTTGACGATCTCGCGCTTGACGTAGTCGATCGGCAGGCGGATCTGCCCGCGGGCCCCGCGCCCGAGGTAGGTCGCCGCGTACTGGTCGATGGCGGCGCGCAGCTCCTTGGGGAGTTCCTGGTCGCACTCTTCCCGGGTGGAATAGGGCCCGACCTTGATCGGCATCCGGTAGACGCCTTTGACCTTCTGCGGCGGGGTTCCCACCCAATCGGCAAGCTCGCCGGTCGGGGGCGATTTGTCCTCGGCGGTCGTTTCCTTCGCGGGCGTCACGGCGGCGGCCATGGCGACGGCCACGTCTTCGTCGGCAGCCGCAGTCTCCGACGCCGCTGCGGCGGGCGGCGGCTCCCATTCCGTCGTGTCGGGGGCTTCCACCTCCGGCGGCTCAACCAATTCGCCTTGGGCCACCGCCAGGGCGATGGGAACCTTGCCGTCGGCAAGCGCTTCGTCGAGGTCCACGCTCAAGTCCATGTCGTAGCTGGTCGCGCCGGGGCCGACGGTCACTCGAAGCTCCGTGTCCTCGTTGTATCGTTCCGGCAAGTATTGCTCCGCCTCGAGACTTTCGACGTCCCCCTCCTCCGATTCGGTCCCGCCGCTCACGCGGAACGCGGTGACCTCGACGCGGTACGATCCCATCGACAACTCGGCGAAGGAGTATCGCCCGTTGACGACGCAGCCTTGGACGATTTCCATGGGCCTGTCGCCGGTGGGCACCAACCGAATGGTCCCGCGTGGCAGAAGCCTCTTGTTGCACGTGATCGTCCCGCTGAGTCGACCGGCTGGTTGGCGCGCTGGGCCGACTTGAGCGTCCCTAATGCCGGCCACTTCCAAGGGTGGGGGATTGTGCAGCAGCATGGCTTGGTGTCGGCCGACCGAAGCGGCCCGGTAGCCGAACAGGGCGAGGAAGGCGATCACGAGGAACACGGCGGGAACGAGCAGAAGCGCCTTCAGGAGGGTGCGCCCTCGCTCGGACGCCACGAGCGACACGACGAGCAGGATCGCGCCCGCCACGATCAAACCGAGCGTCAGCGCCGCGAACAGGCCTATTGGCGCAAAGATCATGGTACTTTCCTAGTCGAATCGGCTATGCGGATGACGCGTGCGCGGGTGCATCCAGGGGCTGGCCAACTGGACCGAGACGGAGATCGCACAGGCGACCATCATCAGCCATGTCTGGGGGAAGAGCCATATGCCCGCCGTCAGCCAAGCCAAGACGGCGCAGAAGACCGTGGCCCAGAGGCTGAGCCGCGTCTTGCGGAGCGGGTCGGCCAGGCGCCACCAGCGGACCGCCAGGAACAACGTGCCGAAACAGGCCATGAACGCCATCAGCAAGGGCGCGCCGTCGGCCGAGTAGAAGCCGGGGGGAACCTTGTTGTGCAGTTGCGAGAACCCTCGTTCGTAGGGCAGATCGACCAAGAGCATGCTCGCCAGGCCGGCCGCGAACAGGCCCACGAGCAGCCCCACCACCATCAGGACGAACCGCCGAACCAGCGGGTCGCCCCGGCTCCCTTCCCAGAACTTCGACGGGATCATCACGGCCCAGGTGCCGGCCACGCTCACCAGCATCAACCACGCCCAGAGCTGCGGCGCCGGCAACGTGCCCGTTCGGTAGCTGTTGACCATCACCATCACGACGCACATGGTGACCGACACGAGCACCCCGCCCAGCATCGAGCCGATCAGCTCGGTGACGCGCTCCCGCTTCGGCTTGAGCACCAGGGCGTCGGCGGGCCGCTCCCGGCGCGCCCACTCGGGCAGCCTCGAAGGCCGCTCCCGGCGGCATCGCTCGGCACGAGGAACCTGCGTGGCGGTCGCCGGGCGGCGTGGCGGCGGGCGGCTCTCGGGCCGTCCCTGCGTCGGGCCCGGCGCCAATGCCGGCTCGCGGTCGGCCGAAACATAGCGGTCGTGCCATCGCTGCTGGGGGGGAAGCAACGAAAGCACGACCGCGCGCAGAAGAAAGTAGATCGCGTAAACGATCCCGACAAAGACGAGGACCGGCATCCACCCCCCGGCCGTAAATGCTAATGCGAACAGTCCAAGCATGAGCAGGATGATCTTCGTCGGCGTGTCCAGGTTCGATTCCTGCCAAGCCGTGTGCAGCTTCCGGCCGGTCTGGCGGACCCAGGCCAAGATCGGCTCCTCCTCCACGCCCCCCGTGCCACCCGCCGGCGCGGCGCCGCGAGTCGGTCCGCCGGCCGCGGCGGCACCGCCCGCCATCCCATACGCGGCGGAGGTCCACGCGGCGGCCTGGGCCTGCGGGTCGGTCGGCTTGGGTAAGGCGGCGAGCATCTCGCCGACGGTTCGGAACCGCTTCTGCGGGTCCTTCTCCATCGCCCGAGCCACCACGCTCCGGTACGGCTCGGGGAGCACCGATACGTCCGGCTTGGCCGTCAGGTGCTTCATCAACACCTCGCCCACGCTCTCTCCTTCGAAGGGCACGCGGCCGGTAAGCATCTCGAACAGGACGACGCCCAGGGCATAAATGTCGATCTCTTTGCCGTAGCGGCCGTTGGCCACCTCGGGCGCCATGTAGTGAACGGTTCCGACGCTTTCGGTCTGCCCGCTGCGGCGGCTACAAGAGATGAATTTCGAGAGGCCGTAATCGCCGATCTTGACGATGCCTTCGTCGGAGAAGATGTTGCCCGGCTTCAGATCGCGGTGGACGATTCCGTGGTCGTGTAGATAGCCCACACCCGACCCGATGCCGTGGATCCAGGCAAGGACCTGATCGAGTGGCATGCCGTTGGGATGGGCGGCGATCGTGTCGTCGAGCCGGCCGCCGGTGACGAATTCCATCACCACCCATTTGTCGTCCCTGTCGTCCTCGCGGATATCGAAGATGGCCAGCAGGTTGGGGTGTTTGAGGTTGAGGCAGTGCTTGATGCCTCGCAATTCGACGTCGAAATTGCGGCGGATCAGCTTCAGCGCGACCTCCTTGCCGGCGTCGCTGGTGGCGAAGTAGACCTCCCCGAATCCCCCTTGCCCCACCCCGCGCTTGATGGTGAAGCCGGAGAGCGGCCTTGCGCCGCTGGCGTAGGTGAACCTGTCGGCCGGGTCCCCCGAGTCGCGAGACTTGCCCGGTTCGGTGGGGCGGATATTCCCGGGGTCTTGACCATTCGGTTCCACGGCAGCCACCCGTTCGTTCATCGGTCCACTCCTGTCGGCCGGCGCCGGTAGGCACTGCCTCGGAGCGGCAGTTCTACCTTCCCATTGTATCATTCGGTCTTCGGTTGTCCCTGCAACTCCCGGGGCACCCGGCGGCCCGTAGGCCGGGCTCGGCAACTCGGCAACCCGCCGGCTGCCCGGCTCCCTCAGACTGGCTCCAGGCTGAAGGAAAACCGGTCGCCCAGGACCCGGGAGTTCCGGGTGATCGGACTGCGGCCTTCGCGCCGGACGCCGTCGATCTCCACGATTCCCCTGCTACGACAATACAACTCGTCGTCATGACGGTACAAAACCACCTCGCGCGGCCAGTCGCGGCAGACCACGTGGCTGTGCGGCTTCGGCCCCAGCACACAGGAGTCGGCCATCAGCAGCACCGCGTCGACCGAGGGCTCGGTCCGGTGCCGGCTCAAGAAATCGAGCCGGGCGGTCGCGCTCAGCGCGTGCGGTCGGCGGAAGAGCAGCTTCACGCTGTCGCCAAGCCGGATCTCCGACCGCTGGCCCAACAGGGCCACACGCCGCACCAGGCGATCGTCCACCCGGACCTCCCGAATGGCCTCGATCAAGTAACCTCCGCCGTCACGCCAAATTCGCGCGTGACGACTGGATAAATCCCCCAAAATGGGGATGCCGACCGGCTTGGAGCCGACCGGCTGGCCTAGGGTCACCTCGTCCCCCAGGCACACCATGTAGCCGCCTACCGCGTCGACCCACAGCAAAAACCGGTCGGCCTTTCGCCCTGAGTAGGAGTCCATCGGATCTGATTCCCGGAAAGCGGCGGTCAACCCTAGCATTGTGCCACACCAGTGGGCCGTGGGCCAGGACCGAAAGGTGGGCCGGACGAGAGCGCCGGGGCCGTGTCGGCCCGGCAGAAGCGACTCTGCGGTTGCGGTCCGGGCCTCGTGCGGCTCGGGCCCTTGCACCTCGACGGGACGGAAGCTCCGCAACCGTCCCGTGCCGCCGCAGGCCGCATTTCGAGTCCATCCATCGCTCACTCCCTCCAACCTCCCTCCGGCTCCCGGCCGGTCAGTCTTGCACCTGCGCCAAGGCCTCGACTTCCGGCTCCTCTTGGAAGTACTCGGCCACCTGCTCGACCAAATCCTCAGGCACGGGGTCATCGAGCTGAATCTCGCCATGCAGTTGCCCTTCGACGTCGACCAGCTTCTCGGCCACGTCGAGCCGGGTCCGCAGATCGCTGATCAGCTCCTTCGCCTGGGCCAGCTTCGTGTCGTCGACCTTGTAGTCGCTGGTCGTCTGCGCTGCGGCGAGCATCTTCAGCCGGGCTTCGAGGTGCTCCACCTCGACCTGGAGCCTCGACCGCTCGCTGAGCATCCCGTCCAGTTTCTCCCGGGCGGCGTCGAGCTTCTTCAGTCGGGCGTCGAAGATCTGCCGTTTGGTTTCCAGCGTGGCCTTGGCCGTGCGGCATCGGTCGAGGCGGTTGGCCAGATCGGTCTTCACCTGCGAAACCGTGTACGTCCGCTTGTTGTACACGAACATTTCCTTGCTGCTCTGGAGGTCGTCCCGCAGCCGCACCATCTGCTCCTCGGCGTTGTCCAAGGCCGCCTCTCCCTCGGCAATCTCGTTCTCCAGACGCTCGACCTCGACCTGTTCCTTGGCAATGACGTGTAGGGCCTTGCGGATATCGGGAACCAAATCCTCGATCAGGTCGCGCGCCCGCTCAATCTGAAACTCGATGGGCACATTGTCGTGGACCGCGTCGCTCACAACGCCCGCCGACGTGCGAACGTAGCTGACCACCTCGGTCCCAAAGACCAACACGCCCAGGACCACCAACACGCCCGTTCCAACGATCGCCTTTCTGATCATCTCCGAGTCCTCCAAGTACGAATCAGGTGAATTGGGTTGGTTCGCTTCGTGACGCCTACGCTCGCCGGCTCCAGCGCCGGTCCGAACAGTTATTCGGGGCATGGGGTTGCATCTTGGGAAAATCGCGGGAAATTCCTAAAGACCGGCTTAGAGGCCCGTTTCCGTCCACATGAGGGGTTTCTTGATCGTCACTCCCCCCCCTGTTCTGAGGCGACATGAAGACGCTTTGGCAACGCCCCAAAGGGGGGTTCGGCGTCCTGCTCCCGCGCCGGCTCAGCCGATCATGTGGCCCGGCGAACCGAATTTGCCCGCCGGAGAGATCTCCCGCCCGGGGATGTGAATCGACCGCCTGACCCGCTAAAGTGGCGCGGAGGCGTCGGATCGAGCCATTCGACCGACCACGAATGCCGCCTCCGGGGCATGCCACCTCACCCTTTAAGGGCGTGATCCGCTGCGAGTTCCCATGTCGATCCAACAGCTCGTCGAAGAAATCCACGCCACGCCCGCCCGGGTGGTGATGGCCGTGACGGGCGGCGGCACCGGGGCGATCGGCCAACTGCTTCAGGTCCCCGGCGCCTCACAGACCGTGCTCGAAGCCGCGGTCCCCTACTCTGCCGCCGCGCTGGCCGACTGGCTCGGCGGACCGCCCGAGCAGGCTTGCTCCGTCGAGACCGCCCGGGCGATGGCCATGGCCGCGTTCCTCCGGGCGTGCCGGCTGGACGACTCGCCAGGCTCTCTGGCCGGCGTCGCGTGCACGGCCAGCCTGGCCAGCGACCGGCCCAAGCGTGGGCCGCACCGGGCCCATCTGGGCGTCCAGACCCCGGCGGTGACCGTGACCCGGTCGCTCGAGTTCACCAAGGGAGCCCGCACGAGGGCGCAAGAGGAGCGGCTCGTGTCTCGCCTGGTGCTCGGCGCGGTTGCCGAAGCGTGTGGGCTGGAACGACGGCTCCAGGTCGATCTGCTGGAGGGCGAAGGGATCGATGAGTCACGGGTCACGGCGCCGAAGGCGTGGCAGAACCTCCTCCTGGGCAAGGTCGAGAAGGTCCGCCACGGCGGGCCCGCAGACCGGGCGGATCGGGCGCCCGAGGCGATCCTGTCTGGTGCGTTCAACCCCATCCACGCCGGGCACCGCCGAATGGTACAAACCGCCCAAAGGCTGCTGGGCGTGCCCGTCGATTGGGAGATGCCCATCGTCAACGCCGACAAGCCGCCCCTGGACTACTGCGAGCTGGCGCGTCGCGTCGGGCAGTTCGGGGCGGACGAGGTCGTCTGGCTGACGCGCTCCGGCAAGTTCGTCGAGAAGTCGGCGCTGTTCCCCGGGGTGACGTTCGTGGTCGGCACCGACACGCTCCGCCGGATCGCCGACGCCCGTTTCTACGGCGGCGACCCGGGTGCATGCCGCTCGGCGATTGAGGAAATCGCCAGTCGCGGCTGCCGGT
The DNA here is from genome assembly GCA_964505295.1 of uncultured Planctomycetaceae bacterium. GTDB lineage: Bacteria > Planctomycetota > Planctomycetia > Pirellulales > Thermoguttaceae > DATKZH01. The sequence goes on along the minus strand of CAZDHR010000020.1, from coordinate 11,211 downwards.
TCCTCGTCTTCGGGCGCGACACGGGCGAAGGCTTCGTCACCCTCGGCGACCTCGACCTGCCCGAGCCCTTCCAGTCCCTCTGCCGGGAAGTCCCGGCCGACCAGTTCCGCGAAGGCGTTTCTTCCACGGAGATCCGCAAGCGGGGCGAGTGGTAGTGCTGCCAGTTTGCCAGGCTACGCTCACCAACTCCGTATGCCGGTTAGGTCGTCAACGCGACCGGGTCGGGCCAATTCCAGCGCCTCGGGCACCGTCGTCTTCCCGCTCCCGTTGGGCCCCACGAGGACGTTGCACCGGCCCAGCGGCAGGGTGGCATCGCGCAGCACTTTGAAGTTCTTGCATTCAACCGATTCAATCATCGCAAGTCCCTCCACCCGTCCAGTCTATCCGGCCTTCCCCACAAAATCCAGCCGAGTGCGGTCGGTCTGGGGCGTCTGTGACGGTTACTGAAACCGTCCGCCTCGGGCAAGCTGGGGGCGGGGGCCGTGGAATCTCTCATATTCGCTTGGGGAGCGGTCGAAGTCGTTTGCAGGTGCGTCAAACGTCGGACGTTTTACGAAACGTTTGTCGGGGGCGGGCATGGAGGTGAGGAAGTGAAGTTTGAACGGAGGAAGCGGGGGTCGCCCAAGGTTCGGGCGACGCTCTACCTGCCGGCCGAGTTGTTGGACGAGGCCCGCGACGCCGCCGTGTTCTTGGCCGGCTACCCGGTGCGGCTGACGCTCACCAAGCTGGCCGAAGACGCCCTGCGGAGCGAGCTGCGTCGCTTGAAAGACGCCCACAACGGCGGCCGTGATTTCCCCCCCAGGACCGAAGACCTCAGAGGCGGTCGACCGATCGCCGCGTAGGTGCGCCATGCAACCGATCAAGACCGAATCGTCCAGAAGGGCCGAGCTGGAGCGGCTGCGTCGGGAGCTGTTGCGGAGGATCATCGCCAGCGAGGCCCGACGACAATCCACTCGCGACGCCCCCGTCGCGATGAGGTCTGCAAAAGCGTGAAGCCGCTCTGGTCACTCGCCATCCTGTTTGTGGCGACCGGCGCCGCGATGGGCCGCCCCAGTCTGCTCGGCCGCGATCCCCCGTTCGTCGCCAACACGGCCGGCCGGCCGCATCCGGCGGTGGTGCGGGTGATGGTTCCGGAGGGCGCGGGCATGTCGCTCGGCTCCGGGGCCCTGGTAGCCGTCACCGACAAGCTCGGCCTGGTGGTGACCAATTGGCACGTGGTCTCGGACGCGAAGGGCCAGATCGTCGTTGTCTTTCCCGACGGATTCCGTTCCGGCGCCACGCTGATCAAAACCGATCGCGACTGGGACCTGGCCGCCCTGGCCGTCTGGCGACCCAACGTCGACCCCATCCCCCTGGCCACCCGGCCGCCACAGCCCGGCGAGCCGCTCACCATCGCCGGGTACGGGAGCGGCCGGTATCGGGCGGTGACGGGGCGGTGTACCCAATACGTCGCTCCGGGTAAAAAACACCCATTCGAGATGGTCGAGCTATCGGCCGGCGCCCGGCAGGGAGACTCGGGCGGGCCGATCTTCAACAGCCGGGGCGAGCTGGCCGGCGTCCTGTTCGGCGCCGCGTGGGGCCATACGACCGGCAGCTACTGCGGCCGGGTCGGCCAATTCCTGACGTCCGTGGCCGACGACTTCCAGCGCCTCGACGCCGGCTCCACCATGATCGCCCGGGACACGCAGCCCAACGCAACGCCGATCGCGCGACACACGCAGTCGAGCTCGCCGGCAGTTGCCCAGCGAGCGCAACCGAGCCCGAACACGACCTGGCAGCAATCCCGACCCGACCCGACCCGACCCGGCCCCAACCAGCCGAACGCGCACCCGCCGCCGGTCGCCTCCATTCCGGCCCGACCCTCGAGGTCTGCCCAGCCGAGCCTGTCTCAGGCGCCGTCCTCATCGCCCGACGCCGGCTGGACCGTCTCTCCGCCGGACTCTGCCGCGCAAAGCCCCGTCGCGCCATCGCAAGCCAACCGGCCGCTGAGCTGGGAAGAGATCGCCGGCACGAGCCGCGCCGACCAGACCAAAACCATCCTGGCCGCCATCGGGCTGCTGGCGATCTTCTTCCAGGGGCTGAAGCTCCTGAGCAGGTCGGAGGGTTCCTATTGACGTTCGCATTGCCAACGATCACCCAACGTGGAGCGGCTCCTTCGGTCCCGGGGTTCCGGCGCAAGCCCTCCGTTCATGGGCTGTGGAAGGCCCAACAGCACGGCACGAGAGGAGTCCCGTGCGGAGATAACTTGCGTGCTCGAACTGTAAGCAAGGAGTCGAGAAACGGGGACTGGCTCCGAGCCCAGATGCGCTGGAGGCCGTGAGCAAACGCCAGCGGCGAGGTGCCTGCCCCCTTTTCTCAACGGCGTTTCGTATGGCCCGCCCGCAACAGTGAGGTTGCCGTCACGGCTACCGTTATGGAAGCCGCATCCGAAATCGCTCCGCGGCGAATATGGCGTCGTCACCCCTTCTTTGGAAGGCAACTCTCTGCAATGGGTCGTTCGCCGGTTTCCTCGTTCATGATCGCCTCCAAGACCTCTCCGCGGTGTACCGCCATGTCCGTGGGAGCCTCGACGCCGATCCGCACCTTGTGGCCCCGGACATTGAGGACGGAAACCACAATTCGACCCTGGATAACGATGCTTTCCCCTTCCTTGCGACTCAGTACCAGCATATCGTGGCCTCCTTTTCTCTATCGTGGGTCGTGATTGCCACCACTCCGGGCACGACGACAGCAGGGCCAGCCGAGCCGAAGTGCCAACCCGTCGGCACCGAAACAGCTCGGCCGGCCACAATAGTTTTGCCAACGCTGCTACTCATGCCGCGGAGTATTTCTCCTCATCCTCGTAGTCGCCTGCGTCACCGGAGCGGTCGACAAAGGGTTTGTTCGCTTCATCGCGCCTCGGCGATGCGGGGACGTTCATGCTCTGTGCGATACTTCGCAAAGCCAGATCGTCAGTGTTTATCGTGAGGTACTCCTTGGGGGTGGCCCCAATACGTTTTGCCCCTTGAACGACCACCAGAACGAACAGTCCTACGAGCGAAGCCGTGTACAAAACGCCGACCACCTTCTGCCCGACGGGGTCCGAGGTCAGCAGTTCGGGGATGTTCGTCGCACGAAGGAACGTGTGATTGGCGATGAATCCGTCAATCGCCTCGTGGAAGTAGACGTAGGGCAGGTAGCCGAAATAGAACCCGATCAATCCCACGATACCGGTCAGATAGCCGAGACCGACACGCCCGTAGCTGCGGATCTCGCACCCGATCATGAATACGCTGCCGATGGCCAGGCACGGAGCGGCCAGCAGGTGGCCAATGTGCAAGCCCCACCCTTGTGGCTTCGGGGCTGCGTCAGGAACCGGCCAGCCGAATCCCAGCCACATTACCAGCACGGCTGCATTCAGTACGAGAATCGCTGCCAAGATACCGGAAACCGGCAGCAATGCCTGGAACATCCGTTGGGTAACGACCGGGATCTTCAGTTTGCGGTAATGCGATTCTGGGACCAAAAGTGATTCCGGCGCCATCAGTCCACATTCGGTGCCCACGCCGGCTTTGGCGATGCCAAACCCCAAGCATACCCCCGCGATGAGGCGGATGATGTTGGGCCACAGGGGCCCTGAGCCCAAGGCTTGGTTGGTGGTTCCGAACAAGCCGGTGTAGAGCGAGGACAGGATGACTACACCGACAATCGACCAGGCCACCATGCGGAGCACACTCTTCCACGGATTGTACTTCTCATCCAAAACCAACCGATGGTCGTGTTCCAGTTCCTCGTGGCGATACTTGCGGCACTCCGCGAGGGTTTCCTCGTCCAGTACCTGGCAGGCGTCGTCGTCCGGGTGGAGTCCTGCGTTGCGACACGTTTGGCACACAGCGAGGGTCTCCTGGTGCTTGAAATATGGCCCGTAACCGAGCTTGGCCACGAACTCAAAGGCCAGGAATGCGAACGGCAAGCCCACCACGGCGATTGTCAGGCTGGCGACGCTCATTACGGCCAGGCCGCCGAAGATGTGGTGCGTCGTGCATCCGGGCCCCAACCGCGTTCCGAAGCCAAAAATGATTCCGCCCAAGAGAGCGAGAAGCAACATACCGGGAGAATACTTAACCCAGTTGCGGCTTTCGCCCTCCAACCGTCCCACCAGCCATGCTCCCAGCAGGGCGCCGATGATGATCCAATGGACATCGGGCGAGTACACTTTGGAAATCGTGTTGGTGTGCGTGACGTTGGCCTCGACGGTGGAGAACATCTTGGCCAGACCCGTTGTCACAGGGATGAACTTGCCGAACATCAGGAAGTAGATGGCCTCGCCGAGTCCGACGATGGCTCCTCCCACGGCGAACGGCCACTGTCGTTTCCAAAACGATATCTTCCTACTTGAATCTGCCACGCTGCTTTCCTTTCCGATTGAACTTGACGTACGTGAAGTGGTTTGGGTTTGCCTGTTGTGCCCTTTTTCTTTCCTCCTTGCACCTGAACGCCCGTGGCATCGGCGAAGCTGCGCCGCCGACGGCCTCCACAGCCCGGCATCACAAAGGTATCCTCCGTCAGACGCCCGGCTACATAGGCTTCGAGCACCGCATCGACCCGGCCGCATATTGGGTGAATGACTTTGATTCCTTCCGCCGCTACAAGTATTTCCAGCGGCGTAGACACCGCCTCACAGATCAGGACATCGACCCCATTGCCCGAGAGGATTCGGAGTCGACTGAGCAACGTGCCCCGGCCGACGTGGACTTTCGTTCGCCGGATCTCCTGTCCACGAGGATATTCGACAACCAGTAGATGCTTCGCAACGTCAAACAGCGGAGCGACTTTTCCCTCGGTAATTGGCATTGCTACAATGATGATTCCGCCGGAGCTTGGAGTGCCGTCCTCTTGCGCAAAGCGACTCATCCGAGTTGGCTGGTGATCGTTGCTGGTGAACGCCGTGTCTGGATGACCAGTCCGGGCAGCAACAGCCGTGCCAAAGGGGAGACCATCGCAGGAGTGCGACGCAACGTGTCTGCCAGTAAATACTTATGGCGACGCGGGTCGGCCGGGAACGAGTCGCAATATGCGACTTTGGAGAAGAGCTTAGCCGTCGCACGATGCGACGCGATGGAGTGCGGGCTCAGCTATCAGTATCCGGCACTCGGATGTGGAAAGACTTGATCTTGCGGAACAGGGTCGCCCGATGGATGCCCAGGACCTTTGCCGCGGCGTCACGATTGCCTCCGTGGCGTCGAAGCGTTTCGGTGATGTGCATCACTTCCATCTCTTGCAACGTGATGTGCCCGATTCCCTCCGACGCTTCGGTGGAAGAGCCGTCGTGAAGCTCAGGGGGCAAGTGGTACACTTCGATCGGGCCCCCGGAGCAGAGCACGAACGCGTGCTCAATGGCATTTTCGAGTTCACGCACGTTGCCCGGATAGTCGTGCTGCATGAGGGCCAACATCGCTCGTTGCGACACACCAGTGATGTTTTTCCCCTGCATCGCGTTGAACTTGGACACGAAGTGTTTGACCAACAGGGGAAGATCGCCCCGTCGCTCGCGAAGAGCGGGCAACCTGAGCCGCATGACGTTGATTCGGTAGTAGAGATCTTGCCGGAATGCCTCATCCTGAACTTGTTGGTCAAGGTCCCGGTTGGTCGCTGCGATCACCCTGACATCTGCCCGAACCGGCTCCACGGACCCGAGAGGCTCGTAGACACGTTCCTGCAAGACGCGCAGCAGCTTGGCTTGCATCGCCGGAGACATATCACCGATTTCGTCCAGGAAGATCGTCCCGCCCTCGGCGGCGGCGAATCGCCCGGGTTTATCCTGCCTTGCATCGGTGAACGCGCCCGCCTTGTAGCCAAACAACTCGGATTCCAGCAACGTGTCGGGCAGAGCGCTGCAATTGGTGGCAACGAAGGGTTTGTCGCGCCTGGGGGACAGGTCATGGATGGCACGCGCTACCAGCTCCTTGCCCGTGCCGCTTTCGCCGCCAATCAATACCGTGGTTGGGCTTTCAGCAACCCTGGGTATCATCTCCAAAACGCGTCGCATCGGTTTGCTTCGGGCGACGATGTCCTGGAATGTGTAGGTCTTGGCCAACTCTTTCCGAAGTCGTTCTATTTCGCTCAAGTCGCGAAAAGTCTCCACGCCGCCGATCACTTTTCCCTCGCGATCCTTCAAGAGTGCTGTGGAAATGCTGATCGGAACGGTTTGCCCCCGCGCGTTGACAATGTAGCAACCCTGGCAGACGACGCGACGGCCCGTCCGTATTGTCTCCTGCAGTGCGCATTCCTTTTCACAACGGCTCCCGTGGAGTACGTCGAAGCAGTGCTGCCCGATCGCCTCAGATCGCGGCACACCGGTGATCCTCTCGGCTGCCCGATTGAAACACGTGATGCGACGGTCCTCGTCGACCGTGAAGACGCCGTCCGCGACGCAATCGAGCATGACGTCACGGATTTGTTCTGAACATGTTGGGTCCATCACGGACGTTCCCTTCTCCCATGGCCGCCCTTCAGCGGGCAATCCGGCGTCAGAGCGCCGGTAGTCGTTCGTGGGCTGTGGTACGACGGCTACTGGAACAGAAACCCTTGCTGGTCGCTGCCCGGTTCCAGCCCCAGGCGATCGAACGCTTTGGCGGTCAATTTCCTCCCGCGGGGGGTACGTACGACCAGCTCCGAGCGGAGCAAGTAGGGCTCCACCTCGTCGATGAGCGTGTCGGGGGCGAGGTTCATCGTGTGGGCCACGGCCTCCACGCCGACCGGCCCGCCGCCGAACACCCGGGCGATCGTCTCCAGGTACTTGCGGTCCTGGCGATCCAGGCCCGCAGGGTCGATCCCTTGCATCTTCAGGGCGTCGCGTGCCACCTTGAGCGTGATCTTGCCGTCCGCCCGACTGACGGCGTAGTCGCGGACCCACCGCAGCCGGTTATTGGCCAACCGGGGGGTGCCACGGCTCCGCCCGGCAATCTCGGCCGCCGCCTTCCCGTTGATTTCCACGCGGAGCTTGCCCGCGTTGCGCGTGACGATCTGGGCCAGCTCCTCGATCGTGTAGAAATCGAGGTGCTCCCGCATCTGGAACCTGTCTCTTAGGGGGGCCGATAGTAGCCCGGTTCGGGTAGTGGCCCCGATCAGCGTGTACGGCTTGAGCTGGAGGTTGAGCGTTCGGGCGTTGACGCCTTCGCCGAGCGTGAGGTCGATGCGGAAATCCTCCATGGCCGGGTAGAGGAACTCCTCGACCGCCTTCTGCATCCGGTGGATCTCGTCGATGAACAAGACCGACCGCTCTTCGGCGTTGGTCAGATAGGGGATCAGGTCCTTCGGGGCCTTCAGCGCCGCCCCGCTGGCGATCTGGAACGGGACGCCCATGTCCCGCGGGATGCACGTGGCGAAGGTCGTCTTTCCCAGGCCCGGCGGGCCGTCAAAGAGGATGTGCCCCAGCGGCTCATCGCGTTTCGAGGCCGCGTCGACGGCGATCTCCAGTCGCGCGTACACCTCGCGCTGCCCGACCATGTCGCGCATCCGCTGCGGGCGCAGGTCGCGGTCTTCGTCGTCGAAGCCGCCGCTATCGGACGGCGGCAAAATCGGCTCGCGGCTCATCGTGGTTTGGGAGGACGGCTTCTGGGAACCCGGGCGAGGTGAACGGGTGTTGACTAACGGCGCTAGTATAGCAGAACTGCGGCCGGTCGATGAAGGGGACTACGCTCTCAGCTTGACCGCGGCGCGTCGGCGGGCGGCGGTTCGGTTGACGCGGATTCGTCCAGCGAGGGCTTTGCCGGGCCGGACGCCCCTTCGCTCCCGGCACGCAGCAAGACGTACCCACAGGCTCGGAGAAGATGCAGCGTGCCAAGCGTCACGGCCGCCAGCGTGCCATGGAATACAAACAGAAACACCGCGAATTCGGACGGGGGGCCGGTTGACGACGCCACTTGGAGGATGCCCCAAACGATGAGGGACATGCCCGTCATGTACGCGGCGATGGCCACGGTGGCGAGTCCCCGACCGCGTGCGACATACGCTGCCCAAACGCAGGGCAGGACCGAAAGCGCGCTCCAAGCGGCGCACAACAAGCACGCTACGAGCAGAGCGAATGCCGGGTCCGGCCCGTTTGCCGCCCGAGTCGGTTTCGGAATGCCCGTCCGGGCGAGGCTCAACGCGACCGCGACCAGGGCCGTTGCCGCGAGCAGATGCCGCAGGCCCACTTGTCTCGACTCGATCGGGGAAGGTTGCTCGCGGTCGGTTCGCAGCGCGATCCGATGGCCGCCGAGAATCCGGAAGACCCACAACGGCGATTGGACGGCGAGAAACAAGAGCGGCAGGAACAGGACGCCTCGGCCGATGTCACGGACCGGCTGACTCCACCCGTCCATCCAGAGAAGCCCGAGCAAGAAGGCCGCGTAGAGTCCGAGCATCAGTAGCATCGTCGTGGGAAGCTGGATCAATGCCTTGCGAGGCCCAAGGGACGCCCAGATCGCCAACAAGCCCAGTTCGGCGAAAGGCAATCCCCACATCAGACCCGCGGCTGCTGCGGCCCAGACGAGGGGCTGGCTCGCGTCGAGCATCGGCGGCAGCAGCAAGTTCGCCCCAGCAAAGACCGCAAGCAGCGCTCCGATCAAGCTGGCAGTGGGGTATCTCGGCGGAGGGTTCGGGCGATGCACAGCGTGTGTTCTCAAGACGGAGCGCAAGAAGCACTGGCATTGTCTGACGACATCATTATGGCAGAGACGCGGCCGACAGATGACGTTCGTCTCGCCGGAGTTGCCCGGCCGCCGCGCGGCGGCGAGTGGCTAACCGGAAGCCCACCGAATACCTCAGTGCCGAAGGGACGGCTGTCAATAGCCAGGGGCGTGCGCCCCTGGAGAACGTGTCGGTGGATGGACTGAGCCCCGGAGGGGCGTCACGGGCCATGTGCCCTCCCTTTGGGGCTGAGTTCCGGGTTTGGCCCTTGATTCCAGGGGCTCACGCCCCTGGCTATTGACGGTCGCCGCGTTGCGGCTTGCTCTGTCGCCGCGTTGCGGCTTGATCGTCTCGCCTGATCGTTTCGCGCAATGGGCCTGGGAAAGTGTGACCAATCAATACTCGTGCCGCCGGGCACGCCCGACCACTCAACGCAGGCAGGGCCGGGCACGGTCAACCAGGCAAGTTGAGCGTACGCCGCGTCGTGAGCGTCTAGCCCAGGGCCCGATACCTGGCTCAGGAAACCGCCGACAAGAAAGAGGAGGAAGAGAAACACGAGGACCGCGATCACCACCGCGATCAGGATCTTGTTCAGCGAGATCGGCGCCTGCCCGGTCGCCCGGCCGGTCTGCCCGTTGATCAGGAAGCGGAAGAGCTTGTCCTGGTAGCGGTAGGCCATGATCCAGACGGGCAACAGCACCGGCTCGCTCGCCATCGACTCGATCCGCACGTTGACGTGCACGTTCCGCGCCCGGGCCGGCACGTAGCGCGACTCGCACGTGGCCGCCTCCGATTGTTCAAGCCCCCCGCGCGCGAGCGGCCGGGCGTATTTCCGCGCAAGCGAAAACTGCTCGACGGTGACGTTCTCCAGATCGACCTCATCGGGCGGCTCGCCCGCGCTGAGGTCGAACGGGCAGATCGCGGCAGTCTCTCGCGGCGCAAGCGCCCCGCTGGCCCCGATCAACATGCCCGCGTAGCTGCCGCGATGCTCGCCGGAAAGGGGATACCAATCGCCTCGGGCGCCGGCGGGCGTCTGGCTGGTGTCGGCCGTCCAATGGGTGTGCGTGGTGGCCTGAAACACCCAGTAGGGGACGTAGACCGGCGTCATCTTGACGACGTTGGCCGCCCGGGCCAGGTCGCCGGGACGCCAGAAGCCGCGTCCCAGCCAGGCCCGCATCGCGGCTTCCGCCTCCTGCCGGCTCAGCTTGAAGGGGACGACCCGGCTCGGGGCCAGGATCTTGGCGTCCTGCTTCTGGTGCATGTCGACCGAGCCGCAGAACGGGCAGCGGAGGGCCTCGGCGCCCGCGTCGTAGCTCATCGAGGCCCCGCAGCCGGAGCACTCGAAGTTGTGCCGGGCCACCCGGGCGGAATCGGCCGCCGCACCCCCGCGATCTTCCCGCTTCGGCGCCTCCGTGCCGCAGTTGGCGCAGAACAAGTCCTCTTCGTCAATCAGGCTGCCACAGACTTCACACTTGAGGATCAGGTCGGACATGGCAACAAGCGGCTAGGCAAGGGAGACGAGGAGACGTGGCGGTCGACTTGAAGGTTGCGGGGGGAAGGCTCTCGCCAAGACGCGAAGACGCAAAGAAGACGGACAAGAAGAGAACGTGTCAGACCAAAGGAGGTGGCTGCAAGTGTCATGAGGAGAAAGGGGAAAAGGGGAAGAAGGCTCAGGTAGCTTGGTGTCATGGCGGCCGCGTTCCACTTTGAAGTCTCATGGTTCTCGGTATTCTCAGCTACCATTTCCACTCTCTCGCACCACACTTCAAAAAGCCGGACAATCAATCACTCCCTTCTTTTCCTTTGCGCCTTTGCGTCTTGGCGAGAGCCTTCTCTGCCCGGTCTAATTCCCAACAACGAGTCACAAGGCCGCGAACAACAGCACCAACAGCAGCACGGCGACGATCCCCGCGGCCACGGCGGCCAGGATTTTCGGCCAAGAGAGCGGCTTGTCGCCGGCCGACTTGCCGGTCTGGCCGTTGAGCAGGAAGCGGTAGAGCTTGCCGCGATAGCGGTAGCTCAACAGGTAGACCGGCAGGAGGATCAGGTCGGAGTTGACGTCGCCGAACCGGGTCTCGACGCGAACGTCGCGGTGCGTGTCGCCGGGCAGCATCGCCGACACGTTCTCCCGCTCGCGTCGATGGAACTCCTGCTGGCACGTGGCAAGCGCCTGGTCCCGCTCGATCGAGTATTCCTCGCTCAGCCAGCCGGCCAGGAAATAGGGCTCGTATCGCTTCAACGCGGCCAGGTGAAACGGCTTGATCCGCTCGGCGTCGCCCTGGCTCAGGCCCCGGCTGCCGGAGACGAGATACCCGCTGTAGTAGCGATGGTGCCTGCCGGCCAGCGGCCACCACTCGGTCTCGCGGACCCGTCGCGTGCGCGTGACCGTCTTGCCGTTCCGGACGGTGGTGTACGTCTCCGTCCGATACCAGTACTCACCGATCGAGGCCGACCAGCCGCTCTGGGCCAACATGGAAAACGACCAGAACGGCAGATACACGCCCCGAAGCTTCTCGGCGATCTGGGCCCCTTTCAGGTCGCCCGGCCGAAACCAGGCGT
>CAZDHR010000019.1:0-34091 GCA_964505295.1 uncultured Planctomycetaceae bacterium | reverse complement strand
GCTCGGCACGTTGGTCTTCCCGTACATCTTCGCCGTCCCGTCGGCGTAGACGGCTCGACGGTTGTGCCCGACCACGGCGTGCCCCAGGGCCCAGCTTACGCCGCCCGGCTTGCGGCTCTCCCACGCCCTGGCCACCACGTCGCTGAGCCGCCTGAGCAGGAACTCGACGTACTCCGCCGGCTGCATCACGCCCTCCTTGGGAATGACGTACTTGCCTTCGAGCATGACCGGGCCGGTGTGCGTGTGCGTGGCGTTGAGGAACAGCTTCCGAGGATCGAAGCCGTCAAGCTTGCCCTGGAGCTTCTCGCGAAGCTGATCCTGGATCGTGCCCCGGATGGCCACCAGGTCGCAGGAGACCATGATCGCCTGGTCGACCACCTTGTCGCCCTGGCGGGCTTCGAGGGCCAGGGCCGTCGCCGTACACGGGTTCTCCACGGTCCGGGCGATCCGCGTAGCGAACTGCCCCGACACGGCCACCGGCTCGTCGGGCGTGATGCTCGTCGTGGCGGCTCCCACGTGAAGCTCGGCGCATTCCACATGGCCGGATATCCCGCCCGCCAGCAGTACGAAGGCGAAAAGTACGCTGATCACCGCATGCGGACGTTCTCGAGGCACTCTCATCTCGCTCCTCCTCAAAGGACCTTGGGGTCGTCGGTTCAACACTCCGTGCCGGATGCCGATTCCGCCGCCGGCAGATCGCCTTGTACCCTCCGGCGCCGCGCGCTCCGGCGACCAGCGCCACCATTCTTACCCAGGGACGTTGAAGATGCTACCCTACGCCGGTAACCGAAATCCGCCGGCACGATGCGGCTTGTCGTGGATCGCTTGAAACTGATGGTAATCTGCGAAGGCTAGGAACTCCACGAAGGACACAACAGGAAAAGCAGTGAGTTTAGATCCCTTGAATGTACAAGGGCGGGGTCCGCGCCGGATTCTTGCTGAACTGGGGCCATCTGCAACTCGCCGCAGGGCCATCGTTCACGTAAACCGTTGTGCAGTAAGTCGTTAACTTGGGTTTCATCATCCTTCGGTTACCGGCGTAGGATGCCATCCCTCTGAGCCTGCTGAGAGAGTCGTAGGGCACGTTTCCGACGTGCCGCGATGGAGATACTCCATGGCTGGATCCCAAGCTCCGGCTTGGGAACCTCAAACCACGAAGCTTCGCTCCGTCAACCGGGAAGCAAAGTCGCTCACGCGGCGAAGCTGGCGCGGGCACGGCGCATGTGGGCGACCAGCAATCGTATGAATCGCAGAACACGTGAACCGCGCGATGTCAAGGCGTGATGGCGAAGTCGTGTTTCGCACGCACCCTACGAGATCGCGTCGTTGGCGGGCGGCAGTGTCTCAGGAGCGACCGGCCGCTGCTCGAATCGAAACTCTCCGGACCTTTTCAGCTCCTCCTCGACTCGTCGGTAGTACGCCGCCACCTTTCGGACGTCGTGACCGCACTCTTCCGATATTTCGTGACGAATCCGCCGGACTTCGCCTACTTCGTCAGTGGGCATCGAATTCCTCCCCGCTCAGGTAGTTCAGTTGTCGTAGGGCGCGTGAAACGCACCAATTCCCCATCACATCTTGAAATGGTGCGTTTCACGCACCCTACGAACCTGCGAACTGCCCCCTTCCTACCGCTCCCCCTCGATCCAGCCCCGCAGAGGCCCGAACAGGCTTGCCGTGTGCTTGGGCGTGTAGCAGAAGCCGACGAATCCGGCGGCACCCGCCCGGCGGGCAATCGCGATCTGGACGGCCAGTTGATCGGGACCCGTCATCCGGCCGGCGCCGCTGGCGATGCCGATCCCTTCGACCACGGGAATGCCGGCTGGCACGGCGTCGCGGTGAATCTTCGCCCTCTCGGCGAACAGCTCGGGGTCGAGCGTGTAGTTCATCGGGCAGACGAAGTCGAGCCAGCCCTCCTCGCACCAGCGGACCCAGTCCTGCCCCACCGCCTCGCGGCAGTCGGGCCAGTCGCGGAACACGGCCGCGCTGATCTTCACGCCCGGGGCACGCTTGCGGATCTGCGTCGAGATCCGCTCGACCAGCGCCGAGATCCGCCCGCAGCGGTACTCAATCCACTCGTCGCGCCGCGGCCCGTCGATGCAATCCTCCGGCCAACGAGCGACGGGCTTGCCCGTCTCTCGCTCGAAACGTTCCCGGCATTTGGGGCAAAAGCAGCCCGACGAGTTCGGATAGCGAATGAAGTCGTACTGGACGCCGTCGACCTCGTACCGCGTGGCGATCTCGAGCATGGGCCGTTCCATCGCCTCGAAGTTGACGTCCTGCGACGGGCAGAACCAGTCGATCGGCCGGCCGTCGGGCCCTTGCTGGAGTCGTCCGGCGGCGCGGAGCCGGGCCAGCGACTCCGGGCTCGTTCGCCCCTCGACCACGCAGTTGTTCAAATAGGGATGGATCTCGATCCCGTGGGCGTGCGCGTGCCGGACCGCCTCGGCAAGCCAGTCGCCGTCCGGGGCCAGCGGGTCCTGCACGTCGGGCTGCACGCGCGACGCATAGAACGCGGCCGTCCCACCCGCGATCCGCAACACGGCCATGTTGACGCCCAACCGCTCGAGTTCGGACACCACGGTCTTCGCCTGCCGGTCGGCCCCCACGTGCAGCCAGACGCCGCGGACTTCTTTCTCGGGAGGCTCGCCGTAGAGCGCTTCGACCTCGACCTTCTGCTCGAGCACCCGGCCGCCGACCCGGGCGCGGACCGTCACGTCGCGCCGCACGCTCTTGCCCGGCTCGGTGGCGATCGTCAGCACGAACGAACGGACCCCGGGGTGCTCGGAGCCGCCCGTCGCCGGCTGCGGCTCGATCATCGCCGACCCATCGGGGCATTCCACCTCGACGTCGACCGCTTCGCGATAGCCGACCCGGGCCTGAAACACCGCGTCGAACCCGGCGGCGGCGAGCCGTCGAGGCGGCGAGACGTAGAGCTGCGGCGTCCGGAGCACCTGGGCGATTCGATCCTCGCGCGGCACCTCCGGCGCGAGCCACGCCAGAAAGGCCTGAAGCAACGCCACCTCCATGCCGCGGGGCGCGGCCGACGCCCGGCCGTTCGGGATGGCCAGGGCCAGGCCCGTGCTGATCACTTTGCCCTTATCAAGCATGCCGGCGACGGCCACCGGCTCTCCGTCGTCGTTGGCCAGAAGGACGGTCCCGGCCGGGCCGACCCGCTCGACGATGTGATCCTCAAACCGGGCCTCGAAGTCGTCGACGCCCTCGACGGCCGGGTGCCCCGTCTTGACGTGCATGGCGCGGCTGCCGTAGACGCGTTTCACGCCGCGTCCCACTTCACCCAGCACGTGGTGATGCCACGTCTGGAGCACGCTCCCGCCCGAGCGGACGAAGGCGGCCAGGTTCTTGCGCCAGTCCTTGTGGACGTTGCCCGGGGCGTGCATGTCGCAGAGATAGACCACGTCGCGCTCGACGAGGGTGAGCGCGTCGAGGTCCGTGATCCGCTCGGTCGCGTAGCCGAGTCGCTCGAGCCCGCGGACGAGCCCGTCGACGCTCGCCCCCTGTCCGCCCGTCGCCCGCTGATCGAACACGCCGATCTTGAGCGACTCCTCTCCCGAAGCGGCGCCCGCCAGGCAGCAGCAAGCCAGCAAGGTGAAACAAGTCGGCCGTAGCATGGTTCTGGTTCTCCTGATGGCTAAGTCGTAGGGTGCGTGAAACGCACCAATCATTTATTACGCATTCCCCATCACGCCTTGAAATGGTGCGTTTCACGCACCCTACGAACTCGGTCGCGTAGCCGAGTCGATCGAGCCCGCGGACGCGCCCGTCGACGCTCGCCCCCTGTCCGCCCGTCGCCCGCTGATCGAACACGCAGTAATCGTAGGGTGGGTGTTTGCACCCACGCGCCCAAAGCCTTCGCCGTACCCACGCGTCTTGAAGGTCCGACACCCCACTGCGCGTGCGTGCAAGCACGCACCCTACGCGCTGAACTGGAAGCGGCGGCGGTCATTCCGCCGGGATCACCGGCAGCAGGATGTGGGATGCGTGCTCCCGGTCATGATACACCGTGTTGACGGCCGTGACCATGCGCCGGTGGTCGCCGAGCGGCTCGCCCGTGTTGGGGTTCAGGTCGAACCGGGGGAAGTTGCTGCTGGAGACGTCGACCCGGATGCGGTGGCCCTTCTTGAACACGTTCGAGCTCGGGTAGAGCTTGATGGTAAAGGGGTAAATCGTGCCGGGCTCCATCAGCTTCTCCTGCTCCAGCGACTCGCGGAACCGGGCCCGCACGATGCCGTCGCCGATGTTCAGGTCGAAGCCGCCGGGGAAGTCGGGGCTGGGGGGGTAGACGTCGATCAGCTTGGCCGTGAAGTCGGTGTCGACCGCGGACGACGACGCCCAGAGCTTCACCGCGATCTCGCCCGTCACCTCGATATCCTGCTCCAAGGGCTCCGTCTGGAACACAAGCACGTCGTTTCGGGCCGAGAGCGGGATGGGCACCTGCCAGTTCCAGATGTGCTCGCCGCCGCGTTGGTCCCAGGCCCCCTGGAGCATGATCTCGCTGCCCGAGGAGATGTTGCCGCCGATCGTGGGTACGGGGTTGCGAGGGTCGTAGGTGAAGCACGTGGAGGCCCGTTCCGGCTCGGGCGTCGTGGTCGAGAGCCCTCCCGACGGTTGCAGGAAGAACTTCGTGTACTGCGTTCGCTTCAAGGGCCACTCGTGCTCGTCGCGCCAGGTGCCGCCGTGGTTGAGCTTGCCGTCGTCGGTCTTGGTGCCGTCGCCGGTGCCCATGATGAAGATTCGCACCTTCGTGGCGAACGGTGCGGCTTTACCCACCGTGTTATCGATGCCCTTGAGCCAGTGGTCGTACCACTCGAGCCGCCAGGCCAGCGGGTCGGGGATGGCCGCGTCGGGCCCGAAGCTCACCTGGCCGTGGGCCGATTTGCCCTGCTGCCCGTGAATCCATGGGCCCATGATCAGGTAGACGGGGCCCTTGATGACGGGCGCAAGCGCCATGAAGTTGGCCGTCGTGTTGCCGCCCCAGGAGTCGTACCAGCCGCCGACGAGATAGACGGGGATGTCTTTGTAGCGATCGGCGTGGTCGATGATGTTATTCTGTTCCCAGAACGCGTCGTTCGCGCCGTGACGCATCGCCTCGACGAGCCAGTCTTCGTACTCCGGGGCGAGCTTCAGCGGCGTGGTGCCCCGCCGGACGGGCAGATTCATCAGATAGTGGCGGCGATTGTCCATCATCTCCTTGAGCACGGCCGCCGTGCCGGGATCGCGCGACTGGCGGCTTCCGCGAGGGCTACAGAACATGATCCAGTTCCAGAAGCGGAGCTCGAACGCGCCGGCGTTGCGCATGCTCTGGTAACCCAGATTCGACATCGCGTCGACCGGGATCACCGTGACCAGCTCGGGCGGCTTGGCCATGGCCATGGCGTGCTGCGTGCCGCCGACGTACGACGTGCCGATCATGCCGATCTTGCCGTTCGACCAGGGCTGCCGGCCGATCCAGGCGGCCGCGTCGGCGCCGTCCGGCCCGTCGTCGGTGAGCATGTGCCACACGCCCTCCGACTTGTACCGGCCGCGCGTATCCTGGCCCACGAAGGCGTAGCCCCGGGCGGCGAAGTACCGGCCGCTGCCGCGGCAACCGTCCTTGTTGTACGGCCGCCGTTCCAGGATCACGGGCAGCTTCTCGTCGATCGGCTTTCCGTCCTTGGCGGGAAGGTAAATATCGGTGGCCAGGCGCACGCCGTCCCGCATGGGCACCATCACGTCGTTTTGAACGGCCACCTCGTACTCGGCTTCGCCGCCCGTGGTCGTTCGAGCATCGACGACCAGCACAACGGCGACGAGAAAACCTACAGCAACCCTGAAACCCGCGGTGGTTGGCTTCATCATGGTGTCCTTCCGGTTGAGACGCACGGCACGTATACAAAAGCGAGCCGGAGGTCAGGAGATCGTTCGCGGAACGCTTCGCTGGACTCCCCTCCACCGCCCCACTATATTGACGGCCGCGAAGTCTGCAAGCTTCCGCCGCAAGATTGTCGGTCCTCTCGATCGCCGATCGGGGGGTGGCAGTTGGGCCTGTTTCTCGCCGTGGTCCTTGGTTCACTCGGTTCCATGAACGTCGACCTTGCCATCACGGGCGGACGCATCCTGGACGGCACGGGCAGCCCCGCGCAATGGGCAAATGTCGCCGTCCAGGGCGAGCGCATCTGCTACGTCGGGCCTGAAAGGGAGGTGAACGCCCGGCGCACCATCGACGCCAAGGGAATGGTCGTCTCGCCCGGCTTCATCGACGTGCACACCCACAGCGACCTCGTGCCGCTGGCCGACCCGCGGTGCGGTGCCAAGATCATGCAAGGCGTCACCACCGAGGTGATCGGCCAGGACGGGCTCTCGTATGCCCCGCTGACCGACGACACCTTGCCCTACTTCCGCACCACGCTCAAGGCCCTCAACGGCGATCCGCCGGGGATCGAATGGGACTGGCGGAGCGTGGCCGAGTACCTCGATCGGTTCGACCGTCGCGTCGCCGTGAACGTCGCTTTCCTGGCCCCCCACGGCAACCTCCGCGCGGCCGTGCTCGGGCTGGAAGACCGGGCGCCGAGCCACGATGAGTTGGACGAGATGCAACGCCTGCTCGACCGGGCCATGCGCGAGGGGGCGTTCGGGCTATCCACCGGCCTGACGTACGCGCCGTGCAGCTTCGGCGACGCCAATGAGTTGGCCGGGCTTTGCGAGGTCGTCGCCCAGCACGGCGGGTATTTCGCGCCGCACATGCGCAACTACGGCGCGGAGATGGAGGCGGCCGTGGAAGAAGTGATCGAGATCGCGGCCCGCGCCGGCGCGCCGCTCCACCTGACGCACTTCCACGCTTCGTTCTCGACCGGCAAGGGCAAGGCCGACTTCTACCTGGAGCGGATCGACGCGGCGCGACGCGCCGGGCTCGACGTGACGCTCGACGCCTATCCGTACCTCGCGGCCTCCACGTTCCTGGCCGGCTTGCTCCCCTCGTGGGCGCACGAAGGGGGGCCGGACCGTTTGCTTTGCCGGCTCACCGAATCTGAAACTCGCGAGAGGATCCGCCGCGAGATGGAAGTGAGCGGGTCCGACGGGCTCCAGAAGCTCCCTGCCGAGTGGGAGACGATCGTCGTCAGCGACGTCAAGAGCGAGCGAAACGCAGGGCTGGTCGGGCTGAGCTTCGCGGAGATCGCCAAGCGGCTCGGCAAGGCGCCGTTCGATTGCCTTGCCGACCTGCTCGTGGAAGAAAGGCTTACCGTCTCGTGCCTGTTATTCATCGGTCACGAGGAGAATTTGCAGAAGCTCATGGGCGACCCCGCCCTGATGGCCGGCAGCGACGGCCTGCTCGTCGGCCGACGCCCCCATCCCCGGGCGTGGGGGACCTTCGCCAGGTACCTGGCCAGATACGTGCGCGAGCTGGGCGTGTTGAGCTTGCCGGAGTGCGTGCGCAAGATGACCTCGCTCCCGGCGCGACGCCTCGGGCTTGCCGACCGCGGCACGCTTCGGCCGGGCATGATGGCCGATCTCGTCGTGTTCGACCCCGACCGCGTCCAAGACACGGCAACCTATGAAAACCCCAAGAGCCACCCGGAAGGCATCCCGTACGTGATCGTCAACGGGCAGGTGGTCAAGGACAATGACGAGTTAACCGGCTCGCTACCGGGCCGGGCGCTCCGTAGGGTGCGTGAAACGCACCAATAGAGGGCTTTCACACTTGGTTCGGTGCGCCGCACACGCCCTACGAGACTGGCCGCTGGACGCGAAACGTCCGATGGTCCGTTACGACCCGAAGCGTCGTAACGAGGGAATCGCCACTATCTTGGACCATCCGCCGACCCACGCGCGGGAAAAACAGCCGTTTCACACGGCCGCCCGCGCCACGCAGAACTCCTCCAGCAGCCTCGGGTCGGGTTCGGTGCCGATGCCCGGTTCTTCGCCCAGGGCAATCTGCGGCGAGCCGTCTTCGCCCCGTGTCAGTTCGACCGCCGGTCGGCCCAAATCCTGCTCGTAGAACCGGCTGCTGGGGAAGAGGTCGGCCGGGTAGGTGAAATTGTCGAGCATGGCCAGGGCCGCGTTCACCCGCGTGCCCACGGCGCTTTCCAGCATCGAGCCGACCCAGCAGGGCGTGCCCACGTCGCGGCACATGTCGTGGATCGCCACCGCCGGCGTGAGCCCACCCACTCGGGCGACCTTCACGTTCACGTACCGGCAACTGCCCAGCTCGATCGCCTTTCGGGCCTTGTCGGGCGACGTGATGCTCTCGTCGAGGCAGACGGGCGTTTCGATCTCGCGCTGGAGCTTGGCGTGGTCGACCAGGTCGTCGTGCCCCAAGGGCTGCTCGATCATCGCCAGACCGAACTCGTCGATCCGCTTGAACAGGTCCAGGTCCTCCAGCCGGTAGCCGCTGTTGCAGTCGATGTGGAACGTCTGATCGGCAAACCGCCCGCGCACGGCCCGAAGCATGTCGAGATCCCAGCCGGGCCGGAACTTGAGCTTGATCCGCTTGAAGCCCGACTCGACGGCTCCCTCGATCCCGGTCAACAGATCGTCGATCGAGTCCATGATGCCGAAATCGGCGCCCACGTCGATCGCCGACCGCGTCGCGCCCAAGCGCTGATGCAGAGGTTGTCCCCGGGCGATGCTGTCCAGGAGCCACCAAGCCACGTCGAGCGGCGCTTTGGCGCACGGGTTGCCCTTGAACGGGGCCAGCCGCTTCTGAAGCTCCTGGGGACTGCTGAACTCGCGTTTGACCACCGCCGGGGCCAACCAGTCGCGCAGACACGCGAACACGCCTGCGGCCCATTCCGGGCTGTAGCAGGGGGCGGCCAGCGGCGCGGTCTCGCTCCACACCTCCATCCCCTCGCTTCGGGTGCGAACCAGCACTGACTCGATGGCCGCGTCTTCGCCATACGCCGTTCGCCACGGATAGATGAGCGGCATGGCCACGTGGTGAAGATCGATGGAATCGAATCGCATGGCGTGCATCCTCGCGTCACAGGCGTGTTGCCGCGTGCGGCCGCCGAGAAGGGGGGCCAACTCAACCGGAGGGGAAGCGAACGCAAAGCTCCACGCTGCGAACGGTGATCGCCGACGCACCGGCATTGCGAACCCGAATCACGTTGTAGCCCTCGCGAAACGCACTTCGGCCGAACGAGAAGACCTCGCCCGCCGTCGCCGGTTGGTCGTTGACCAGCACGTCGGCGACAATCGGGTCGTTCGGCGCGCCGGCGGCAAGATCGAGGTGCACTTCGCCCCGGGCCCCTTCGATCGGCTTGGGCCCGATGAACAGGCGAAACTCGGCCGACTCGCCCGGGCCGAGCTTCTTCGGCAGCGCGGGCGGAATCCGCTTGCCCGGCACGTTGATGTCGACGAACGTGACCACGTAGCTGCGATCCTTGCCCCGGAGTGCCTCGACTGAGTGCATCTCGTGGAGCAGCTCGGGGTAGCGGCTGCCGACGTCGAAGTAGTTGAACACGTAGATGCCCTGCGAGCCCCGGGCCAGGGCGGCCAGGGCGGCCCCGCGGCGTCGCTCGGGCGTGTTGGGCAAGGTCGGCGCCCCGGGATACGGCTCGACGCGGATCTCCAGCCCGGCGGTGACCCCCACGCCCGTTCCCTCCAGCAGCTCGAGCCAACGCTCGACCGGGACGTCGAAATCGGTCGTCGCCCAAAACGGCGCCACGATTAGGTGGTCGATCAGCCCCCGCTTGGCCCAGGTGACGGCGTCCAGGCCCGTGCCGACCGCAACCTCGGGCCGAGCGGGGACCCGGGCGACGAGCAGGATCGGATGTTTCCACTTCTTCTCCGCCGCCCGGACCACCCGGCGGGCCTCCGCCATCCATTCGGTCAGCACCTTGCCCCCTTCGGCCTCCTCGCCCTCGCGGAAGTGCAGGGGGAAACGGTTCCAATCGAGCTCCAGCCCGTCCATGTCGTACCGGTCGCACACTTCCTTCACCAGCGCCATCGCATGGTCGCGGACCGGCTCGAGCCCGTAGTTCAGGCAGCGGTCGTTCCAGGCCGTGAAACGGTCCGGATAGCGCCAGTACTCCGGGTGCTCCGTCCAGAACCGGCTGTGCAGGGCCGACTTGCGGAGGCCGGCGTCGTGCACGTCGTTCATGCGGATGCTCACCCAAGGGCTAATGCCCCGCTGGCGACACCGCTCGAGCATCCGCCCGGTCGGGTCCACGTCCGACTCGAGCATCACGCGCAGGTTGTGTGCCCAGCGGCGGACCCCGGCGCAGTCCTCCGGCTTGGCGTCGCCGAAGAAGGGCTGCGCGTTGTCCTTCGCCGGATCGAACCCCTCGCAATGCGGCTCCCACGACGTGCTCGGGAAGTTCGTCTTCTTCGCACAGCAGCAGACGAGCATCGCCGTCACTTGGGAGTCGGCCAGCTCGTCGACCAGCGCGTCGAGCCGCTGCGGCTTCATCTGCCCGGCCGGGTCGAGCCCGAAGCGGTGGCTGTCGTCCTCGTTGTAGAGGATGCCGCCGATCCCGGCTTTCTGCAGAGTCTCCGCATCGGCGGCACGAGCGACGTGTTCCACACCCAACCACACGAGCGAGGCGGAAACGGCGAGTGCGCCCACAAGTATCGAAACGCGCTCCCTCATCGGTCTTCTCCCAGAGTCACCCACGGCGCACGCATCGCCCGGACCGCTTGCCGAGGCCGCCGTCAACCACAACGCGGCGAGGGCCCACGTCGCCCTTATAACCGACGGGCAGAACCGGTTCAACCAGGGCGCTGTGAGGCGGAGTGGTGGCGTGATTGCGGCACAGACGTGTGGGGGGTAGGGTGGGTCGAGGTACGAGACCCACGCGCCTGGTGCGAAACGGTGGCGAGCTGTGTTCCGGCGCTTCGTGCGCGTGGGTCGCCTACCTCGACGCACTCTTCGTTCCTCAGGCCGTGCCACCCCATTGGTCAAGCCATTTCCGCCATGCCCGTTGAAAACGGCGCGCATTTCGCTTAACGTTCTGAATACACATGTCCAGACCACAAGAGAAGCGGAGAAACGGCCATGGCGACGCACACGTTCCGCAAAGCGAGGTTCACCGTTGCCTTCCTGCTGGGTGGATTGCTGTTCCCCGGCGCGGCGGCCCGGGCCGTGGACGATCTGGTACCCAACCCGGGCTTCGAGCAAGTCGCCCCGGGCGCCAAGGTGCCGGCGGGCTGGCAGTTCAGTTGGAAGCAGACGCATTCAGGCGACGCGCAGCGTGGCGTGGAGAAGCAAGAACCGGACTTCGCGATCGACGAGGAAGAGGTGCACGGCGGCCGGCGGAGCGTGCGGATCGGCGTCGCCCGGCCGCCGGACGACGGCGTGCTTACCGCCGAGAGGCTCCCGATCGATCCGGCGGTTAAGGTCTATCGGGCGAGCGTGTGGATCAAGACACAGGGGCTTCGCGACACCACGGCCCGGCTTGCCGTCGTCTTCCTGGGCGAAGGCGGCAAGTGGCTCGGGGCCGACTACGGGCTGGTCGCGGCCGAAAGCGACCACGACTGGAAGCGCTACGTCGGCTTCTTCATGCCCAAGAAGGGGACGCAGACGCTGCGCCTCCGGCTCTGGGTGAACTACGAGTACGCGGGTTCAGGCACGGCGTGGTTCGACGACGTGGCGATCGAGTCCACCGATCTCGACGAACCGCCGCCCTTGGTATACGTCGACCGGGGGCCGGCGCTGACGGTCGAGCCGGAGGACGTTCGCCGCGGGTACGTGCCATTCGGCCACAACACGCTGGAGACCGTCTATCCCGGGTCGCTGCCCCGGCCCGGCGAGCGCCTGACCGAGCTGCGCCTGATCGGCTTCCCCGGCGAGCTCGAAGCGGCCACGTTTTGCGTCCGGGCGCTGGAGGACGTCGCCGAGCTGACGATCGAAACGAGCGAGCTCCGCTCGTCCGCCGGACAGACGATCCCCGCGGCGAACGTGCGGGCGAATCCCGTCGAGTGCCTGGTCCGCCAAGGCCAGTCCCGCTGGGGCCCGCTGGCCGCGATGAAGATGCTCCAGCCGGTGTACGTCGCGGAGACGGACAGGACCTCGGTCGCCAAGGACACGACCCGGCAGCTCTGGGTCACGGTCGCCGTGCCTGGGAACGTTCCCGAGGACGACTACGCGGGCAAGATCACGCTGCGCACGGCCAAGTCGACGTGGTCGTTTCCGGTCTCGATTCGGGTCTATCCGTTCGCCCTGCCCGAGGTCGAGGGCGTGGCGTTCGGCATGTACTCGCGGCTCCACGAGGACGACGCCTTCATGGACTCGATCTACGCCGACATGCGGCGGCACGGGATGACCACGGTGGGACTTTGCTGCCCGCTGGGGGCGGAGATGACCCTGGTCGACGGGGCGCCGCACGTCGAGTTTGCCGACGAGGCGGACCTGGTCCGCGCGATGCGGGCGTACGTCAAGGCCGGCTTCCCCGAGCCCGTCTGTTGGCTGATGGGCTCCGACGTGCTGCAATGGGCGCTCAAGCAGGGCCCGCTCGAATCCGACGCCTTCGCCCAGGCGTATCGCGGCGTGATCCTCGCGATCGTCGACCACGCGAAGCAGGCCGGCTGGCCGGAGATCATCTTCCAGCCGCTCGACGAGCCGTTCGAGCACACCCATCGGCTGCCGGGCGCCAAGCGGTGCCTGGAGATCATGAAGACGATCCCCGGGCTGCGGACCGAGGAGGACGGCCCGAACGGCAACCCGTCGACGCTCGAGGAGCTTTACGACCTTTGCGACGTCATCGCGTACCACGACGGGCCGTTCGTCGATCGGGCCGGCTACGACGCGGCCGCCTGGGACGAGCTGTTGAAGCGGACCCGGGCCGACGGCAAGACGATCTGGTTCTACAACGTCGACCTGACCGGTTACCACCCGGAAGCGATGCGGTTCGGCTACGGCTTTGGCCTCTGGCTCGCCCGGGGTCAAGGCGTGATCGAGTGGGCGTTCATGTTCCGCCACCGGAAGGACCGCGAGAACTGGGCGTATGACGAGCCGACGGCCATGTTCTTCCGCTACCCGCGCACGGAGGCCCACGCGGGCGGGCCGACCATCGGCTGGGAGGCGACCCGGGAGGGCGTCAAGGACTACAAGCTGCTCCGGCTGTTCGATCGCAGAGTGGCCGAAGCCAAGCAGAGCGGCGACGCCCGGCGGATTGCGTCGGCGGTGAAGGCCGAAGGGGCCCTCCGCGAGCAGCTCGGCCGCGTCGGGTTCGACAAGCTGATGGCCCGGGCCGGCAAAGGCCGCTGGACTGGCCCGACCGACGTGCTCGACGACGGCACCCGCACCGTCTCCGGCCGGTTCAAGATGCCCAATGGGTGGACGTTCGCCGACTACGACCGGACGCGGCGACTGCTGGCCGACGCGATCTCCGAGCTGGACCGGGTGGCCAAGACGCGGCCCGCCCGCTAATCTATGTGCGTGGAGCGTTCGCCGGGCAACGCCGGCGGCCCGTGACGCAACCAGCGGACGGCACACGGCATGTGGGCTGCTACTGAAGTCGGGAAGTTGTTCTTCGCCCGGCCCTTACCCCGCGCATCGAGCCGCCTGCGCACCGAGCAATCTGCCAACGAAAAAGGGACAAGCCATGGCCTACGACGGAGTGATCGACGACGTTCGCAGGGCGATCGCCCTGGAGAAGCCTGAGCGGATTCCGGTGTTCGCCTGTAGCGAGGAGTTCGACGTCAAGTGGCACGGCCGCTACACGTACGAGGAGGTCTGCCAGGACGGCGCCAAGATGGCCGAGGTCTGGATCGCGGCCATCGAGGAGTTCGACTACGACTGGGCCTGGCTCCAGGTCGACGACTGCTTCGAGTTCGAGCCCCTCGGCGTGGGCACGCACGGCGAAGGCAACATCCTCCGGGCGACCAGGGATTACCTGCCCGCTACCCGGGAGACGCTCCAGGGCCTCCGCGTCCCCGATCCGCAGACCGACGGCCGGATGCCCGAGAAGCTCAAGGCGATCCGGCTGGTGCGCGAGCATTTCGGCGACACGGTGCTGATCGAAGGGTCGTGCGCGGGGCCGTACAGCTCGGTGGCCCTGCTGTTCGGGCTCCAGGAGACGATGATGCTGACGATCACCGACCCCAAGCTGGTGTACGAGGCGTGCGAGTTCTTCGTCGAGCTCCAGTCCCGCTACATTGCGGCCCAGATCGAAGCCGGCGCCCACGCCATCTGGCTGGGCGACTGCAACGCCTTTTCCGGCTTCTTCTCGCTCGACCAGTACCGCACGTTCACCGCCCCGTCGTGCGCGAAGCTGGTCGCCAAGGCGCAGGAGCGGGGGGCGATCGTCCATCTGATGAACAGCGAGATCAAGGTGCCCTACCTGCTGGCCGAGGCGGAGCTGGGCGTCGACGTCGTCAACGCCGGGCCCGGGGCCGATATCGCCGAGGTCCGCAAGGCATTCACCGGCAAGTGCTGCTTCAGCGGCAACCTCGACCCAATCGAGGTCCTCATGCGGGGCACGCCCGAGGAGGTGGCCGCCGAGGCCGAGCGGATCGCCCGGATCGGCAGCTCCACCGGCGGGTACTTGTTCTGCACCGGCGAGATGAACCCCCGAGATACACCCGCGGAAAACATGAAGGCGATGATCGAGGCGGTGCGGCGGGTGAGTGGTGAGTGAGGAGTGGTGAGTGAGGAGTGGGGAGTGAGGAGTGGGGAGTGGGGAGTGGGGAGTAGGGAGTGCTCGATCCCAACCTGCCACTTGCCACCTCCAAGGTGCGGCTCAGGAGAATGCCATGGAGATGATGAAGGCGCTGGTCAAGAGAGAGGCGAAACCCGGCCTGTGGCTCGAAGAGGTGCCGGTCCCCCGGCAGATCGGCATCAACGACGTGCTGATCGAGGTGCTGCGCACGGGCATCTGCGGTACCGACGTGCACATCTACCAATGGGACGACTGGGCGCAGAAGACCGTGCCCGTGCCGCTGGTGATCGGCCACGAGTTCGTCGGCCGGATCGTCGAGCTGGGGAGCAACGTCAAGGACTTTCAGACGGGCGACGTCGTCAGCGGCGAGGGGCACGTGGTCTGCGGACGCTGCCGCAACTGCATGGCCGGACGGCGCCACCTCTGTAAGGACACGGTGGGCATCGGGGTGAACCGCGCCGGCGCGTTCGCCGAGTATCTCGCCCTGCCGGTCACGAACGTCTGGTACCACGACCCGGAAATCCCGCGCGACGTCCAGGCGATCTTCGATCCGTTGGGAAACGCCGTGCACACGGCCCTCTCCTTCCCCGTGCTCGGCGAGGACGTGCTGATCACCGGCGCCGGGCCGATCGGCATCATGGCCGCCGCGGTCGTGCGCCACGCGGGGGCCCGCTACGTCGTGATCACCGACGTCAACCCCTACCGCCTGGCACTGGCCAAAAAGATGAAGCCCACGCTCGTCGTCGACGCGCGAACCGAGCGGATCGCCGACGCTCAGAAGAAGCTCGGGATGAAGGAAGGATTCGACGTGGGGCTGGAGATGTCGGGCAACCCCGACGCCTTCCGCGAAATGCTGGCCAACATGTGCCACGGCGGCAAGATCGCCATGCTCGGAATCCCCGGCCAGGACATGGCCATCGACTGGAAGACCGTCATCTTCAACATGCTCACCATCAAGGGGATCTACGGCCGCGAGATGTACGAAACCTGGTACAAGATGACCGTGATGATCCAGGGCGGCCTCGACGTCGAGCCCGTCATCACCCACCGCTTCCACTACCAGCACTTCGAGCAGGGCTTCGAGGCCATGCTTTCGGGCAACTCGGGCAAAGTGGTGCTCACCTGGAAAGAGGAGAGCTGACGCCATGTTCGGTTCGATGAAGGAGCATTTGCAGGGCCAGTTGCGAGAGATCCGCGACGGCGGCCTTTACAAGAGCGAGCGCGTGATCACCACGCCGCAACGGGCGCGGATCGGCGTCGTCGAGCGCGAGCCCGTGCTGAACCTCTGCGCCAACAACTACCTCGGGCTGGCCGATCATCCCGAGGTGCTCGCCGCGGCGCACGAGGCGCTCGATCGTTGGGGCTACGGCCTGGCGTCGGTCCGCTTCATCTGCGGCACCCAGCAGCTCCACAAGGAGCTGGAGGAGAGGATCAGCCGGTTCCTCGGCACGGACGGCACGATCCTGTACACGTCCTGCTTCGACGCCAACGGGGGACTGTTCGAGACCCTGCTCGGCGCCGACGACGCCGTCTTCTCCGACGCGCTGAACCACGCCAGCATCATCGACGGCATCCGGCTCTCGAAGGCCCAGCGCTTCCGCTACCAGAACAACGACATGGCCGACCTCGAGGCCAAGCTCCGCGAGGCGTCCGGCGCCCGCTTCCGGCTCATCGCCACCGACGGCGTGTTCTCGATGGACGGGATCATCGCCAATCTGCCGGGCATCTGCGACCTGGCCGAGCGATATGACGCCCTGGTGATGGTCGACGACTCGCACGCCGTCGGCTTCATGGGCCCCCACGGCCGGGGTACGCCGGAGTATCATGGGGTCGTTGACCGAGTCGACGTCGTCACGGGTACGCTGGGCAAGGCCCTCGGCGGCGCAAGCGGCGGCTATACCACCGGCCGCCGGGAAATCATCGAGATGCTTCGCCAACGCAGCCGCCCGTACCTGTTCTCCAACACGGTGGCCCCGCCGATCGCCGGCGCGTCGATCAAGGCCATCGACCTGTTGGCCCAGTCGACCGAGCTGCGGGATCGCCTGGAGGAAAACACGCGGTTCTTCCGCCAAGGGATGACCGAGCGGGGCTTCGCGATCGTGCCGGGCGAGCACCCCATCGTCCCGATCATGCTCGGCGACGCGGCGCTGGCGGCCCGGATGGCCGACGCGATTCTAGAGCGGGGCATCTACGTCATCGCCTTCTCCTACCCCGTGGTGCCCCAAGGCAAGGCCCGAATCCGCGTCCAGGTCTCCGCCGTCCACACCCGCGACGACCTCGAATTCGCCTTGGACGCGTTCTACGCGGTGAAGCAGGAGCTGGGGATCTGAGGCGAAGAAAAGGGGACATCACTGATTATCAGTCGTCCGATTTCCACAAATCAGTGATGTCCCCTTTTTTTTGAGCACCAGAAGCGACTGCGCGGCTCGAATCCGCACGTCCTCCGCCGGGTCGTCCAGCATCTCGATCAACTGGTCGGCCGCCGCCCGCATGCCCAGCTCGCCGGCGAACGTGGCGGCGAACGTGCGGAGTGCCGGGTCCTCCGCGGTCAAGTTGCGGACCAGGGCTTCGCGGCCTGCGGCGTCGCCGAGGGCGGCCAGGGCACACTCAAAGAAACAGCGAGCCAGCGGGGTTTCCACCCGCCCCAGGTTCTCGCGCAAGGGGCCGATGTCCGACGCGTCGCCCAATCGGGCCAGCACCCAGGCGGCGATCCGGCTGACGTCGAGGTCCTCGTCGGCCAGCTTGCGGCGG
This sequence comes from uncultured Planctomycetaceae bacterium, assembly GCA_964505295.1. Classification (GTDB taxonomy): domain Bacteria; phylum Planctomycetota; class Planctomycetia; order Pirellulales; family Thermoguttaceae; genus DATKZH01. The sequence continues at coordinate 16,746 of CAZDHR010000019.1, read as the reverse complement.
ACCAACTGCATGGCGATGGGGCTGCCGCGCCGGCCCAGCGCCGCGGCGGCCATGAGCTGAAGGGGCGGACTCTCCTCCCGAGCCAGGGCCGCACGCAACCGGCGGCCGTCGCCGATCTGCCCCACCTTGTAGAGGCTCTCGGCGGCGTGGACGTGACCGTACGCGTCGTCCTTGGCCAGCACTTCGAGGAGCACGTCGACTCGGGAGACGTTGCCCGCACGCACGATCTCTCTGGCGAGCCCGCATCGCTGCCGGTCGTCCGTCTCCGTGGCCAGGCGCGGCTCGAGGGCCGCTCGCACTTCCTCCCCGTGGCCGGCCAGCGTCAGGGCCTCGGCGGCGTGCATCGAGGGCCAGAACTCGTCGGACTTCAGGCCCTGGCGGAGGACTTCCAAGCAACGTGCCTCGGTTTCCGCGGACAGCTCCAGCGGTGCGGGCGAGGCGCCAGCTTGCGCAGCCGGGTGGCACTGGCGTTTCGCCAGTGCATCCCCGCCGGCTTCCGCAACCGCGCGGTCCGGCGAGCCGGCCGCACCGACAAGCAGGCAAATCGCCAGGGCCGGCAGACGTGGGGTCGTCGCGGGATTCCGGTGTTGAGCAAGCATCGTTTCGGCTCCTCTGGTGGCATCAAGACCGGGCCCCATTCTAGCTCGCGCCGACGGGCAGCGAAAGGAGAAACGGCAGGCGGGGCCTGCTTGGGGCGTCTCGCCTCACAACTCGCCGGGTGGCACTGCTGGCTTGCCCAGCAGTGCATTGCGTGACAATCCACGCTCCGTTGCTGCTCCCGGACGTACGGCCAGGGGGGAGGCAGGAAGCCTCGCGTCGCCGGTCGCGGCGGAGCACTGCTGGGCAAGCCAGCAGTGGCACCGAGCGAGATGCCGGTGCGACCAGTCCGCGACCAGGGCTACCCGGAGCGTGCCGACTGGAGCCGCTCGATCAGCTCCCCGCGCCGCTCGAACACGCGGATGCCTTGCTCGCGGATCGGGGCTTCGCACTCGGCGCTCGATAGCTCCCACGTGTCGTTCATGAAGCTGTAGACGCGGCCGAAGTAGAGGCCGCGCATCGATTCGACCAGGCGCTGGCGGTCGTCGCAGTGGGGGAAGGTGGCGATCACGTCGAACAGGACGTCGACCCAGAAGTCGGTGTCGATGTGCGGGCCGTCGGGCGCGGCGAACGTCTTCTCCAGGCGCTCGACCACCCCGGGGCTCAGGTAGTCGTGCAAGGCGTCGACCGTTGCCTCGAAACCTCCGACCGAGTTCTTGCGGATCAGCGCCCGGTCGACTTCGAGGTCTTGGGCTTGGCCCAGCTCCTGGAGGCCGAAGACGGGGGCTTCCTCGACCGCCGCGACCGACTTCCACTGCTCGAAGCTCCCGGCCACCGTCACCAGCGCCGTGGAGACCACGTGGACGAACATCGGGCCGAGCTTCGGGGCGCTCGGCTTGTGCACCTTGGACCCGAGACCGACCTGGCCCACCCGGTAGTCGCCCAGCAGGGCGTGCATCGTCATGAAGACGTCGACGCCGTACTCGTGGGTCGTCCGGTGCCAGGGCACGGAGACGAGATGCCGGGCGAGCCGGGCGGAAAGGGCGAAATCCCCACCGATCGGCTGGCGGATGTTGCGGCCGAAGATCCCGTAGACGATCGGGTAGCAGATGTTGTTGGTGATCGTCCCGTCGTACTTGTGCCGCGAGTAGAGCGGGGCTAGATAGTCGTAACCGTCCTCCAGGATGGGTTCGGCCATGTACTTGATCCACTCGGGCGTGATCGAGATGAGGTCGGCGTCGACGCAGACGATCGCTCGGGCCCCAAGCACGCTGATCTTGCGAAACGCGTTCTCGAAGTTCCACCCCTTGCCCGGCGTGTTCTCCGGCGTGGTGATGTAGATCTTGGGCACGTCGGTCTCGGTGGCCAGAAACACCTCTTCCGTGCCGTCGGGCGATGCGTTATCGGCGTTGATGATCACGCTCTTCCTGCCGGGGAAGTACTTCCGGAGGCCCTCCGACGCGACGCGCGTGGGATGGGCGATCGAGTCCGCCTCCTTGTACGAGGGGATGACCACCGCGACCTCGGCCTCCGTGACGCTCTGGGGGTTGACCTCGCGCTCGAACATCATCCTCACCTTGCCAGTCGTGAGTCGTCTTCTTATCGTTGAACGGGAACCGCGGGCGGCGGATCTGACGGGAGAAGCCCGCGAAAGGAAATCGCTCCGTGCGGGCGAAGGGCTCCGCCTGTATAATCGGACCTGCCCGGCCTGTCAAGTGCGGCGAAGGTGATGCGAGACCTGGACGACCTGTTTACGGCGTTGGCACGGAGCAAGTTCCGCCGTCGGATGCGGCTGGGGGCGAAGGAACGGTCGTATCTGGACGAGAGGACGCTCCCGGTCGTCCTGGAGCACGCCCGGCGGTTCGTCACGGAGCGGTTGGCCCCGGCCGAGCCGCCGGGCGACGGGCGCCAGACGCCGATGCGAGGCCACCCGGTGTTCATCGCCCAGCACGCCACGGCCACGTGCTGCCGCGGGTGCCTGGCCAAGTGGCACTACATCGAGCGGGGCCGGCCGCTCACGCCGGAGCAGAGGGAATACGTGGTCGAGGTGATCGAGCGGTGGTTGAGGGAGCAGACCACTGGATGAACGGGCACACGACTGCATGAACGGGCGAAGCCGCAAGCGGCTCCCACTCCCCAGCTCCGCACTCGCCAATCTCAACCCTCAACCCTCAACCCTCAACTCTCAACTCTCAACTACGCGATTCGGAGACCGACGCATGCCACGTGGAATCGGCAAGATTTGGATCGGGTTGGCAATCCTTCTCGGGTCCACCGCGTTTCCCAGGGCGTCGGCCGCCGAGGATTCCCGGTCGTACGACTCCGGAAAGCCGAGCGTTGCGCTCCGGTTCGCCGGCGACGACTTCACCGCGAAGCTGCCCTGGTTCTACCACGGACTGCCCTTCGACGAGCCGCAAGACCATGACGTGGTCAGCTTCGAGGTCAACGGCCTGACGCTGCCGCCGGGCGATTATACGGTGGCCTTGACGCCGAAGGTCGCAGGGCCCGAGCTTCTCGTCGGCTTCGACGGCCGGACGTTCGAGCCGGTGCCGGTCCGCGACGGACGGGCCGTGCTGACCGGCGTGAGCATCCGCAACCGGATGCTGAGCCTGTACGTCAAGGCCGGCGGCTCGGACGAAGGCGGGCCCCTGGAGTCGGTCCTGGTGTATCCGCCCGATACGCCGTTTGCGGCGGCGAGCCGGGCGTCCAAACCGTTCGAGGAGTATCGACGCCAGATCCGCTCCGAGGAGCGCGAGATCCTGGGTCGCGACAACTGGGGCGAGTTCTACGTCCTGCTCCGCCGCGAAGGGTTCCCCAAGAAGCGGCTTCGGGCGATGTTCGACCAGATCGTCGACTGGTGCAAGCGGCGCCAGGTGCTCGATCCGGAAGACGTTCACTACGGGGCCATCTACTCCGAGGAGGACAAGTACGACTTCCGCGACGCGGCGGCCGCGGCGGTCTGCTTCACGTACGCCTGGCGGGATTCTGGGGACGAGGAGTACCGTCGCCGCGCCCTATTGGCCCGGGAGTACGTCTACAAGGGGCAGAACATGGACGACCCGGCCAACCAGGAGCGATACGGCGGGTTCTGCCACATGGTCCACGGGGCGTGGGGGCCGGGCATGCAGCGCCTGGGCGGGCCGCTCACGCCGATCTCCGGCGTGGAGACGTGCATCATCATCAACCTGTTGGTGAAGACCTTCGAGCTCGGTTTGGAGCCCTCGCCAACCGACGTGGCGCGGCTCGATGCGGCGGCCGCGTGGGTGGCGAACAGCGAATTCCAGCCCGGCATCTTCCGCCATCACGAAGGGGCGACGCACGACTGCCAGAATTCCAACGCCCTGGGGGCGATGGCCCTCACCAGGGCGTACCACGCGCTCGAAGAGCTCGGCCAGTCGCCGCCCCACGAGTGGCTCAAGGCGGCCCGGCGGGGCCTGACGCACTTCCTCGAAGGACAGGAGGCGATCGGCTGCTGGCCGTACACGTTTGCGACGATCGGCCGCGGTCAGGCGTTCCGGGAGCAGAACGTCCCCGACCAGGGCATGGGGACGTATCACTTCCTCGTCGCGTGCCGGACGCCCGCCTTCCGCCGGTTGCCCGGAGTCGAGGAGGCGGCGAAGCGGGCCGCCCGCTGGTGGCTGGCGATGAGCCGGATCGACCGGGAGGGCCCGAGCCCGACGATCGACGTCGACGACCGTCGCGCCCGGGGAACGCTCAAGTTCTCGAAATTCATCTGGTGCCGGTTCACGGCCGCGGCCTCCTTGATGCGGATCGCCGAGCTGAGCGACGAGAAGGAGCCCTGGCGCCAGCTTGCCCTGGCCTACATGGAGCACGTCGGCACGAAGCGGTGGAATACGACCGACCCGGACAAGGCGCCGGTCCAACGGGCCAGCCCGGGCGAGATGACGCTTTGCTCGTGGATCCAGGCCGCGGAGTGGGACGCGGTGCTGCTGCGCGAAGTGGAAGAGCGACTGCCGTGAGTGGGTAGGCGTGTGAAGCCGCAAGCGGCTGTCGAGCGCATCCACACACTCGCCACTCACCTCTCGCCACTTGCCACTTGCCACTTGCCACTTCTCGCTCCGTCAGACGTCCTCCTCGATCACCCACGGTTTGCGATACTCCCGCTTGAAGAGATTCATCGCTTCCGGGTTGTCCTTGACGTGCTGCGTCTGGCGGTCGATGTTGAGGGTCTGGCCGCCGGTGCGGTAGCTCATCGTGGCGTAGTGGAGCGTGAGGTGGCTACGGTGGCCGACGTCGATGTCGGCGTTCGGCTTCTCGCGGCTCCGTACGCACTGGATGAAGTTCTCCTGGTGATCGGCGTCGGGGAACCGGCCGTACATCTGGTCCTTGACGACCGGCTTGCGGTCCTTGGTGCGCACGTGGACCTGCCAGCCGCCGCCCATGCGGCCGACCGTCATCACGCCTGCATCGCCGTAGATTTCGATCCGCGTGGCGCACTGCGGCCAGTAGGGGAACATGTCGCTGTCGCGCACGACGCCGTCGATCTTGAGCATGTAGGGTGTATAAAGCGTTAACTCCAGGGTGACGACCAGGTCGTTGTCGTAGGTGAAGGTGGCAATTTGCGTGTCGGGCGTATCGGCCGCCCCCTCCGTGTTGAAGCGTCCGCCGGTGCAGTAGACCTGCCTGGGAATATCGAACCCGACGATCATCCGGACCTGGTCGAACTGGTGGGCCCCGTCGTTGCCCAGGTCGCCGATGCAGTACCGCCACAGGTGGTGCCAGTGGTAGCGGAGGGTGGTGTTGTAGGCGTGCTCCGGGGCCGGGCCGTTCCACATGTCCCAATCGAGCCCGTCGGGCACGGAGCTGTCTTTCGCCATCGGAAAATTTGCCCAGTGCTTTTGGTTAAGCACGCGCACGTAGTGGACCTTGCCGAGCTTGCCGTCGGCGAGGTACTGTCGGGCGGCCATGTTGTAGGGGGCGCTTCGGTTCTGCGTGCCGACCTGGACCACGCGGTTGTACTTCCGCGCCGCCTTGACCATCTGTTGCCCCTCCCAGGCGTTGTGACACAGGGGCTTCTCCACGTAAACGTCCTTCTCGGCCTGGCAACCCCAGACCGTTGCCGGGGCGTGCCAGTGGGTGGGCGTGGCGACGACGATCGCGTCGAGCGACTTGTCGTCGAGCACCTTGCGGAAGTCCTGCACGCACTGGGGTACGCGCCCGCCTTGGCAATCGGCGATCCCTTTGGAGCGCGACTCGAACAGCGTGCTGTCCACGTCGGCCACGTAGGCCATCTCGCAGTCGTCGCGCGCGGCGAAGTTGCGTGCCAGCGTGTAGCCTCGCCCCTTGCAGCCGACGATGGCCAGGACGACCTTGTCGTTGGCCGGCGCCGCGCGAACCGACTTCGCATTCTCCAGGATGGTGACGCCCGCGGCCAGTCCCAGCCCGGCTCTCTTGGAACGTCGAAGAAACTCGCGTCGATCCATCGTGGTCATGATTTCTCTCCTCCAGCAAGGGCTTCAGGTAGGGGGGGTCGAGGCACGAGACCCGCGCGTTCGGCTTCCTCGCGTCGGTCTTCTGCTAGGCGACTACCAATTCTTACGGTACCGGGCTGTAGAACGATACCTACATCTCGTGATGATCGCCCATCTCCTGCTGACCCACCTAGCATGTGACAAGCTAGGTGCAAAAGCGATCCGTCAGGCAAGACGATTGCCGCTTCGACTGCCGAGCGTCGCTCAAATGCAGCACACCCTCCGATCCATGCTATGGGATGACGCCATCAGCGCCATGGAGCAAGGCCCCCGATACGCTGAAATAGGGAAGAAGCTCAAGGACATCATCGAACTGTAACGACGCCTTAACGACTCAAGCGCGCATGCAATCGGCTTACAGTTTGAGTACATATGCATCGCCAGGGCCAGTTGCTTCAGGTTGTTCGAGCACTGCGATCGGCGGGCCGCCTCCCGCGCGGCCCGCACCGCCGGCAGCAGCAGCGCCGTCGACTCGCCTGGCGCGGCCGTCATCAGGAACGCGACTACCAGTAGCAGCGGCAATGCCACGCCAGCGGCGACGCCAGCCACAATCAACGGGCCTTTGGATCGAATCCAAGGGGGCTGCCCGCGGACCGGCAAAGGGGGCATCTCTTTCCGTAAGGCAGACGATTGCCCCCCACGGCCCTGGGCCTTGCTGCCCCCGCTCGCCGAGCGAACGCGCGAGGCAAACGGCTCGACCTGCGACAAAGGCAACCACTGCGGCATCCCCTCGCGCCAGCAGATTGTATTGGCGTCCACCCGCCCGGCGCGCCAGCTCTGGATAATCTGTTCCGCGCTGAAGGGGCCCGCCGGCTGGCTGCCCTCGCGTGGAATGTACCAGCAACGAGATTGCTCGCTCATACAGCCCTCCGCGCGAATCGCCGTCATGCCACCCGCTCTCGTCTTTCCAGGCGTGGAGCAACGATTCACAGGGGCGAAGATTCTTGCTGTTCAACAGAGGTCTTTGCGCGGTGGACTTCCGCGCAAAGCTGCTGAACAAACGCGTCAAACCTCGTTTCGCTAAAACCGACATCGCCTGCGCTGAATTGCACGGGCACGCTGGACTTTGAGTTGGCGCTACGCACTTCAAGCGCAACAATTCGAGTCTTTAAGAGGATCACGAGCACCACAGGAGCAGCCAGACCGAGTACGATGCTTCGGACCGTCCATACCAGTACCAGGTTCACCTTCCCGTCTTCAAACGCGCCCGTGATGGCAAGCGTGCACAGACCTGCCAAGAGGTATACGGCCAGCGTGGCGACGACAAACAAGACCCAATTGGGGCGGTATTTCTTCTCCACGGAGTCGATACTGCTCAAAGGCATCGCGACGTTGCGGTTGAGCGAGATGCGGAACACGTAGTACAACATCAGCGGAGGGAACAAGACTACGAGCAACCAGTATGCAGGCGAAAAGACCCTGGTCAGCGTATAGAGCAGTCGGTGAGTTGTAAGAGTCACCCGAGTCATGCCGCTCTGCACAATCAGGAAATGCTGATGGCGAATTATGAACTCGTCGAGCACTTCCTCGCCGGGGATCAAATGGAAAACGTCCTGCTTTTCCTTCCCCAAGAACATATCCGTCAAGTTCAATGCCTGCACGAAGTTTCTGCCAACGCCGACGACACGATCACGAGGCCGATCCAAGAAGTCAAACTCCCCATCGGTCGGCGGCACCTGGGGCATGCTCTCCGGCATGGGTGGCATACCGTCTTGGATTTGTGGCATGTCGGGCGGTAGCCGCGGGGGCGAAGATGGCGGGGGGCGGGACGTGGCCGAAGGGGCTGCGTCCGAACTCCCCACTTCAGCCGTCCTTTGTCCTTCCGAAGGCGGGACCGCCAACTGCGGCGGGGACGGGCTGCTCACCGGCGACAACGTCCAGGGATCCACGGAGACGACAAGGACGGCGGAGCACTTGCTACAGCGGACTCTCTTGCCGTGGAGTTGGCGCGTCAGGGCGCAGCGGTTGCCGCATTGGGGACACGGGACAATCGTCGGTTTCTCCGCGGCCCCCGAAAAATCCGCGGGCACGTTGATCGGCTGCCCACAGCCTGGGCAAGGGAGCGTTTTGCCCGCCATGTCTGGAGTCGGGTGGACAACTCGGGAACACTTCGGACAAGACAAGGCTGTCACCTTACCGCCCTCCTGCTTTCCACAGAGGAAGACCGCCATTTTCGCCGACCATGCCGCGCGTGCTGGCGCGCGGAATCGCGGTCGCCTGCGGATCGCCTCGCCGACGGCGTGCCCTAGTAGACCGATGTTCAGCTCGGTGCGAGCCTAGCCATTTCTTGTGCGAGAAACAACCCCCTGAGAAGGGGATGCTCAATGGGTCTCGTGTATTTTCGGGGCCGGGCCGCTGCCCCCGCGAAAGTGGAAAAGGACGTGGTGGCCCCGAGCGGGCAACCGCCCGGGGACACCCCGTCCTTTTTTCTACGGTTGTCACGGATCGTGATGCGGCGGTGGGGGGCCGGCGTGGCCGAGGTCCATGTCTTCGCCGAAGTAGCACTGCCGGGCTTCCGGGTTGGCGAGCACCTGATCGGGCGTGCCGTGGCAGAGGACCTGGCCGTCGCGGATGACGTAGCTGCGATCGGTGATCTGGAGGGTCTCGCGGACCTGGTGATCGGTGATCAGGATGGCGATCCCGCCGGCACGCAGTTGGCGGACGATCTCCTGGATGCTGTCGATGGTGACCGGGTCGATGCCCGTGAACGGCTCGTCGAGAAGGATGATTTGAGGATCGGAGACCAGGGCGCGGGCGATTTCCAGGCGGCGTTTTTCGCCTCCCGAGAGGGAGATGGCCTTGGACTTGCGGAGGCGGGTGATGTCGAACTGATCGAGCAGCTCGCGGCAGCGGCGGCGCCGGGTCTTGCGATCCATCTCCAGCATTTCCATTACGCCGAGGAGGTTGTCCTCGACGGAGAGCTTGCGGAACACGCTCGGCTCCTGCGCGAGGTAGCCCATGCCGCCATCGCGGGCGCGGCGGTACATGGGCCAGTTGGTCACGTCGATGCCTTGCAGCTTCACTTTGCCGGCGTTGGGCTCGATCATTCCACAGGTCATGCGGAAGCAGGTCGTCTTGCCGGCTCCATTCGGGCCGAGCAGCCCGACGATCTCGCCGCGGTGGACCTCGAAGTCGACGCCGTCGACCACGCGGCGGATTCCATAGATCTTGACGAGCCCTTCCACTTCCAGCATCGCCGTGGCCGCTTGGGCGGTGTGGATGCCGGTGGTGCGGGCTTGGGCCGCGCGGGCGCGGGCCCGGCTTGCGGGGGCGTCGGGGCGACGCCGCTTGAGAAAGGGGCGACTCATCGGTTCGGAGCTCCGTCTCCTACGTTTTTTCGTCTACCGGACGAAGTGCATACGCCAGAAATTGGGGAAGAAGCGGACCGGGATCTTGGTCGTGGGGATCGTGTCGAGGGAGTGCGGCCAGTAGATAAACAGCGCTTTACCCATCAGCAGCTCGCGGCTCACGTAGCAGGGAAAACCCTCGTTCTCCCAGAGCCGGCTGTCCTTGCTCTCGGGGCTGTTGTCGCCGAGCACCAGGAACTGATCCGCATCGAGCGCAAAGGCGACCCGGCGCCTCGATTGGAAGCCCTCCCAGGCATCCGGGTCGGACAACATGAGGGCGATCTCCTGGCGGTTGAGGTATCGATACCGCGAGTCGGTGAAATCCGTAATGGCTTCGCGCGTGGCGCTATTGCGGGCCAGCCTTTGGGCGATGTAGTAGACGTCGCGGTAGATCTTCAATCCGCTGACCCGCAGGGCCGCCCCACGCGACCCGACCCGCACGGGCTGGAGATCCGCCTTCTGGGGCTGTCCGTTGTCGAGGCGCGCGTAGGCGGTGTCGGCGTCGAACTTCACCACCCGCCCATTGACCCACAGCAGCAACTGGTCGTCGACGTTGGAGAACATGATCCGGTAGGTGCCGGGGCCACGGACGGCCGTGTCTGCCGTTGGGCGGTAGCCTTCCAGCCCGTCGATGGAGAGCGTCGCCCGGCCGGTGGCCAGGTCGATGCCGCACAAAAGGAATCTCCCGCCCTCGACCAGCGCGAAGATTGCCTCGCCGCCAGCGCTTTCGACGTCCATCGAGCACTCCAGCGCCAGATCGCCGACCCAGTGCCGCCCGAGCATTTCGGCCCTGGGCGCAAGCTGGCTTTCTCCGTAGCCGTCGCTTGCTCCGTAAGTGCCGTAGCCCTCGCTCGCGTAGAGCTGATTGCCCGATTCGCGGCCGTAGGCGCCGTAGGTGACGACATCGGTGTTGTAAGCGGCGAAATCGGTGATCAACTGCGGTTGCGGGTTGGGGTTTTGGGGCGGCATGGTCGGAGCGTCGCCCTCGAGGTATTGCCAGTCCTCAAACGACGGGACGACGTGCCGGTACGCGAGCCAAGACTCACCTTCGGCAGTTCCGTCGGTGTGGAACGAGTGGCAGTCCTCCGAGGTCTGCCAGCCGGCGGCCGGATCGGTTTGGGCCACCGGCGCCCAACGGGCGGGCCAACCCAGTTCGATCAGCTTGGGCAACTCGCGGTCGCTGTCGTAGACCGGCCGGAGCATGGCCCTGAGCTTCTCGGGCGGCTTGCGCGCGATCTCGAACCGATCGAGGTCGATGGAAACGTCCGAGTAGCCATAGGGGGCATGGCCGAACCGTTCCAGATCCTCGTCCTCCGTGGGCTTTACGAACAGGTCGCCGTGGCTGATGCAGATCGTCTCGTTCGGACGGCCGACGATCCGCTTGATGAAGTTCGTCTTCGCACCGCCCGGGTATTTGAACACCGCCACGTCCCACCGGTCCGGATCGCCGAAGCGGTAGGGGAACTTGGCCACCAGGATGCGGTCTCCCTTGCACGACCGGTAGGTTTCTCCCTCCCGGTTGCCGGGACGAAAGTCCATGGTATAGCGGCACATCGGGCAGGTGCCGGCGATGACCTGCCTGCCCGTGGGACGGTTGGTCGCGTTGTCGATCTCGTCGCTGGCACTAACCTGGAAGTGGTGGCCACACTCCGGGCAGACCACGTCCTTGTGACGGCCCATCAACGTCGGGGCCATCGAGCCGGTGGGGATCACAAACGCCTCGGCCTCGAAGGTGCGAAACAGGAACGCCAGCACGAAGGCGATCACCACCGACTCGACCACCTCGCGCAAGCCTGCGGCCGAGAGGAGCGGCTGCTGCGGGGCCTCTTCCCGCGAATCCGACGGGGACGACTTGACCTCCTTGCGCTTGCGTTCGTCCGGCGCGGCGCTTTGAGATCTGCTTCGTGGATGCGACGTCTTCGACCGTTTTCTCGACATGTCCGTTTTCCTATCGCGTGCGCCCGAGGCGCCCTTGCTTCTACGGCTTCTGGGGCTGCGCTCCACCGACCTTTCCCGCAATCCCCGTGGATCTTGCCCAGCCAACGATTCCTCGGCGACTTCGGCGCACTCGTCGTCGTGTGTCAACCGTTCGCTTTCGGGTGACACGGGCATCTTGCCGGTGCTTTCGTGGACGCGCTGGCGGGACGCCAGTACCACCCATCTTACAAGGGAAGGACTGACAGACCACCAGGGACCTGCCGCGGAAACCGGACCCTACCAGACTAGTATACTGTCGGGGCCCCCGTTTGGTTCAACGCCTGGTCGCCGTGTGTCCCCGCAGCCACAGCCCATTTTGAACAACTTGCCTATCACTCCATACGTACTCTGGGGGGGCATCGCGGCACGTCCTCGAAGGCGACTATCGAATATACCCAATTCTGCCCGCGTCCGGAACTTGAATATGCCAGCGGCCCAGTGCGAGGCGGCGGGCGGGAAAGTGGATCAGAAAGGGCTTGCCTATCAGCAGGCGACGAGGCACCGCCGGTCTTTCGGGCCAGGTGCGGCTGTCTTCGGAAACGGGACTGTTGTCGCCCAGCACAAAATACTCATCCGGGCCCAAGCGGAACGGCTCCTCCAGTGCCCACCGTCCCTTTACCCCGACCGGGTGGGTGTAGTAGACATCGCGGTAGACCCGCAGGTCGCGTAGCTCGACGCCCAGTCCGCGCGATCCGACGGCCAGAGGCCCGGACGGCGGCTTCACCGGGGGGCCCGTCGGCTCGTACGGATACACAACGGCCGAGTGGCCGTCGAACGCCAGCAGGAATTGGCGGTCGACCAGCGAGACCTCCACGTGGAGCCCCTCTTTCCACGGCGGCATTTTCCGGGGGGCGTCGGGCCCGACCGGCCGGCCGTTGCGACGCACCTCGTAGCCGCCCTGTGGGGCTTCCATCCGGACCTGAAACGTGTCCCGACCGTCGGTCGCCCATACCAGAAGTTGTCCCTCGCCCAACGCTCGCACGAGCCGAAACGACAGCATCACGTCGGCCACCGGATGGACGTTCTCCGCGCGCTGCGGACGGGTCTGGTTGTAGCCGCGGTAGTTGGCGATGGGGGCTTCCTGGGTCGGGTCCGTCAGGCCCGGCGTGCGGCGCCAATGGCGATACGTGAGCCAGTGGATCGACGTTTCCCCCGGGATCGAAGGGTGGGCGAAGCGGCCGTCGGCCGATCCCCAGCCCGCGCCGGCCAGGTCGTCGTTCCAGCGGGGCGGAAGGCCGCTTGGGGGCGGGTGGTTGGCGTCGTGAACCAAGACGGCGAGCGCCCGTTGCTCGGGCAGCGATTTCCGCTGGAGCTTGCCGTCGACGTAGACCTCTCCGTCGCGGATCTGGACGGATTCGCCGGGCAAGCCGACTACGCGCTTCACGAGGATGCGGCTCGGTTCTCGAGGGTGGCGGAACGCTACCAGCTCCCAGCGGCGAGGAGGGCGCAGGCTATAGGTCAGCTTGTCGACCAACACCCGATCACCATCCACGTCCGGTTCTCCTGCCAGATCGTTTTCGCGACCGTCGCAGTTTGGGCACACGGCGCGGGGGCTAACGGCGCGCAGGTCGGAAGCGCACGCGAAGCGATGTCCACACTCGGCGCAGATGACTTCCCGGTGCGGCCCCCGGAGCGTGTCGGCCATCGAGCCGCTGGCCACGTGGAAGGGGATGAAGAGGCCTTGCACGAGCCAGGTTCGTAACACGATCGCGACCATCGCTAGAAGCAAAAGCCGCCCGGCGGTCCGGCGCCATCGATGGCGTGCCCGCGGCGGTCGGGGCCCGGAAGCAGTCGGCAGTTGGCGTGCTACGGCCATGGCGGTGCGGCGGAGGTTGCCTGGGCGAAGCCGCAAGCGGCTCTTCGCGTTACCCTCGTTCCCAAGCTCCCGCTTGGGAACGGACTTTGCGAAAGCTCCAGCTTCCCGGGCGTCAGAGCTTCGCGTAGCCGGGGAGCGCATTGTCCGGGCGAAACCGCAATCGGCTCTTCGCGTTGTACGTCGCGAGGGCGGCTCAGAAGACGAGCCGGATCTGCCGGAGTCGGGCTTCGGTTTCGGCCATCAAGGCGTCTTCGGCCGCCTCATCCGCCGCCTCGTACGTGACGGAAAAGCGCAAGTACGGGCCGGCGTCGTCCCAGGGGACCGTCGAGATCGAGTGCTCGGTGATCAGGTACTGACCGGCCGCCTCGGCGCTGGGGAACTCGGGTCCGCCGCTCACGCCCCGGGGACTGGGCGTGTAGAGGAAGTACGTCCCGCCGGGCATCCGGCAGTCGAACCCGCAACGGCCGAGCGTGTCGACCAGCTTGGCCAAGCGCCGGCGGTATTTGTCACGGATCCGTTCGGGGATCTCCGGGTCGTCCAGGGCGGCGGCGGCGGCCTTCTGGATGGCGATGAACTGGCCGGAGTCGCTGTTGTCCTTCACGTCGGCAAACGCGCGGACGATCTGCTCGTGCCCGCAGACCCACGCCATGCGCCAGCCGATCATGTTCCAGCCCTTCGAAAGCGAGTGGACCTCGACGCCCACGTCGCGGGCCCCGGGCACCTGGAGGAAGCTGAGCGGCCTCTCGTCGTAGGTGAGCATCACGTGGGCGGCGTCCTGCACGACGACCACCGAGTTTTCGCGGGCGAAGTCGATCACCCGCCGGTAGAACTCCGGCGTGGCCACCCTGCCGGTCGGACTGTTTGGGTAGTTGAGCACGAGCAGCTTCGCGCGGCGTCGCACGTCGGCGGGGATCGATTCCAGGTCGGGGAAGAAGTCGTTCTCGGCCTCCAGCCGCAGCGGATACACTTCGCCGCCGAAGTACTCGGTGTGCGTGCCGGCGACCGGGTAGCCGGGCACGGTCAAGAGCGTCACGTCGCCCGGGTTGATGAACACCGCCGGCAGCATCGCCAGCGCCGGCTTCGAGCCGATCGAGTGGTTGATCTGCGTCTTCGGGTTCAGCTCGACGTCGAACTCCCGGGCCATGAACCTCGCGACCGCCTCCTTGAACAGGGTGATTCCGTTGTCGGCGTACCCCCGGTTTTCCGGCTGGCCGATCTGAGCCGCCATCTCCTGGCGGACGCTCCGGGGAGCCATCTCGTCGTTCTCGCCGATCCCGAAATCGATCAGCGCCCGGTCCGGATGCTCGGCCAGGGCCTTGCGCTTTGCCCGCTTGATCTTCTCGAACTTGTAAATCTCCGTGCCTTTTCCGTACGAGGCACCGCCGATCCGCTCGGCAAACAGCGTCTGGAAGTAGGGGTCGCTCATGGGTAGGTTTGGAGGAACGAGAATGCCGGACGGTGTGAGACTAATAGCCTACCGCAGCGATCGATGCCCCGCAAGGGGGGCACGCGATCGCGGCCGCTCGCCCCTCACTCCCGCCGGAAGTTGATCAGCACCAGGCCGAGCTGGCCCAGCTCGGCCCCGAGCGAGCTCTCCAGCCGCTGGTAGTACCCGTCGCTTCCGGCTTCCAGCTCGCCCGCCTCGATGGCGTCGAGCAGCCGGTCGAGCTGGGCGACGATGATGTCCTCGGCGTGGTGCTTGATTTCGCCCTCGGCGAGCCCCAGCAGGCGCGCCGCGGCCGCCTGCATCAGCTCCGGCGCGGTCCCGATCGCCACGCTGAACACCCGGGGGAGCGGATCGGCGATCGTCTTGCCCGACGAGGTCCGTTGCCGCGAGACCTCGACGCGGATTGGTTCCAGCGAGAGCCAGCCGTGGTCCTGCCATAGCGGCATGACCACCCGGGCGCCGCCGTGAACACACGTCGCCGTGACTCCATGCTCCGTCTTGCCGTAGATCACCAGGATGCGATTCGGCGGGCAACGTTTGTACTGCTTGGTGAACAGCACGAGAATCACCAGCGCCATGACCGCCGCGGTGGCGAACACGAAGACCATGGGACAAATCCATCCCGGCAGCGTTGCCTCTTGGGCGAAGATCGCGACTGCAAACATGGCCATTCTCCTTTCAGGCGGTTGAATCGCTTCACGAAAGATGGGATTGGCCGTTTCCGCTACGCAACGTCATTCTTGGTGAGCGCGCCGTCGACCAGCCGCCAGATCCCGCGGACGTTCTCGTTGCGGAGCTCCGGCGGCAGTTGGTCGTCCGGGAAGTTCTGGAAGCAGACGGGCCGGGCGAATCGGAGGATGGCCGCCGTGCCCACGGAGGTGAAGTGCACGTCGGTCGTTGCGGGGTACGGGCCGCCGTGGTTCATCGAAGGGCAGACCTCCACGCCGGTGGGAAAGCCACCGAAGAGCAGACGCCCCGCCTTGGTTTGCAGGATCGACACCAGTTGGCCGTGCTGCTCCAGCTCTCCCTCCGCCGCGTGGATCGTAGCGGTCAGTTGGCCTTCGAGCTTTAGGGCGACATCGAGCATCTCGGCTTCCGTGCGGCAGCGGACGACCAGCGTCGACGGCCCGAACACCTCGCGGCAAAGGACGTCGCTGTGCAAGAACGTCTCCGCGTCGGTTGCGTAGAGGGCGGCCGCCGCCTGAGTCCTCTGCGGGTCGGGCGCCTGGCCCGATCGTGCCAGAAGCTCAACGCCCGAGGTCGCTTCGAGATCCTGCACGCCCTGCCGGTAACCTCCCGCAATCGACCCCATGAGCATCGTGGCGGGGGCCGTCTCCTGCACCAGTCGGCCCAGGGCGGTCAGTAGCCCGTCGAGACTCTCGTCGTCCAGGGCGATGACCAGCCCGGGCTGCGTGCAGAACTGGCCCACGCCCAGGGTCATCGACTGGTGCAGCCCGGCGGCGATCCCTTCGACTTGCTCGGCCAAGGCGCCCGGTAGGAGGAAGACGGGGTTGATGCTCCCCATTTCCGCATAGACGGGGATGGGGCTGGGCCGTGCCGCGGCGGCGTCGAACAGGGCTCGGCCCCCGGCGACCGAGCCGGTGAAGCCTACGGCCTGGATCACCGGGTGGCGGACCAGCTCGAGGCCGGTCGTGCGGCCCGGGCCGTGGACCATCGAGAACGAGCCCTCGGGCATGCTGGTCGCGGCCACGGCCTTCTGGATCGCCATGCCGACCAGCTCGGAGGTGCCCGGGTGCTGTGGTCGGGCCTTGACGATCACCGGGCAACCAGCGGCGAAGGCCGACGCGGTGTCGCCCCCGGCCACCGAAAACGCCAAGGGGAAGTTGCTGGCCGGGAACACGAGCACGGGGCCGATGGGGACGAGCATCCGCCGCACGTCCGGCTTGGGCACCGGCTTGCGGTCGGGCAGGGCACGGTCGATTCGGGCGTCGACCCAGGAGCCCTCCGCGACCACCTGAGCGAACAGCCGAAGCTGGCCCGTGGTCCGCGCCCGTTCCGCCTTCAGCCGTCCCGGGGGCAGAGCCGTTTCCTGCCCGCACCGCTCGATCAGCTCGTCGCCCAACGCCTCGATCTCGTCGGCGATCCGCTCCAGAAACGCGGCGGTCCGGG
>CAZDHR010000018.1:15444-35147 GCA_964505295.1 uncultured Planctomycetaceae bacterium | reverse complement strand
GCTCCCCCCGGAAGAGACCGAGCGCCGCTGGAAGGAGACGCCCCCGCAGTGGCCGATCATGCACGCGGTCACCTACGGCACGAGCCGCGACCAGTTCATGGCCCGGCACAAGGCCAACCACATCCAGGTCGTCTACGCCCACGGCCCCAAGGAAGCCGACCGAGCCCTTCTGGCCAAGGCCGCCATGGCCGACGCGATGGGTATCGAGGTGGCCGTCTGCGGGACGCGAAAGAACGGCAAGGCGTGGTCGTAGCCGCTTGCGGCATCGCCCGGGCACGTGCCGCCGACGTTTGAACACCTCGCGGGAATCCCGCCTGCTGGTTGCCGCGCAGCCGAAGCGCCGGGCCGACCCTGCCTCATCCCGGCTTCAGCCTTCCTGGTCGGCTTCCCCCCCTCCCAGTGCCCGGGGGCGGATTCCTCCCTCGAAGTCGACGACCTGCCAGTACGCGCGGCCGGTGCCGGAATCCGCATAGCGTCTCATGTCCAAGCGCACGAAGTACGACGTCTTCCGGCCGGCCTCGCCCGTGGTCACCGCGTAGACCTGTTCCACTTGATCCATCCCGTCGACACGAGACTGGCCCTCGGTGTCGTAATAGCGAACCAGGGCCTTCTCGCCGAGGGCCAGCAGGCTCCGGACCTCGGCACGGTCCACGTAGCCTTGCAGCGACATGCGTTCCTGGCTTCCGGCCTGGTAGTTCTCCCAGAGCCGATCGTCGAGCGGACGTCGGCCGGAGGGAGGCTCCTCGAGCTGATAGCTCTTGAGCATCTCGCCCTGGCGGAGGAAATCAAACCATTGGAGGGCGAACTGCTCGGCCTCCCGGTCGATCAGGTGCCGGTACGTGAACCAATCGGCAGGGGCGATAGCGGCAAACAGCCCCGAAAGGACCAATCCCGCGAAGGCCGCCTTGCGGCCAACGAGGGCGAGGGCATCACGGCTGATCCGCCGGAGGGCCGCCGCCGACAAGACGATCCCGGCCGCCGGAACAATCCAAAGCAACGGATGGGCCATCGCCAACGGGGCCGCGATCCCCAAGACCAGCCCGGCCACGGCCAGCCCGCTGACCGCCCGATACTCGGTCACTTCGGCGTCTCGGGGGTCGCTGAATCCGAACTGCTCGTTTTCCGCTTCAGACATGATCCGTGCGCGTCGCTAGGGCACTTGGTTTCCGGAACTTGCTGCAAATGAGTCAAGTTTGTGGGGTTCAGGGTTCAGGGTTCAGGATTCACGGGTATAGGTGGAACTCCAAGTCCTGAACCCTGAACCCTGAACCCTGAACCCTGAACACCGCACTGTCGTCTCGGTCTGAGGCGCTGCCTCGCTAGAGATTTTCCGATCATTCGCCAGCCGGCGGTTCACTCTCGATCGCTTCGTCCCCGGCCGCTTCCTCGCTGGTCGATTCGCCGCCTCCTGATCCGCCGCCCGTTCTCGTCGGGACTTCTCCTGCGGGGACCAGGATACCGAACACCCCCTTCGAGCTGGTGGACTGGTGTTCCTCCCACGCGGCCCGCCGGGCGGCGTACTTGGGAATGAACTCATGGTCCGAGTCGAACGCGCGGGGCGTCGATCGACAGAGGGGGCCCTTCGACATCCGCTCCATGTAGCCCAGCCAGAGCTGGTCGGGGGCCAGGCCCAGGAACATCTTCTCTCCCGGCTTGAACCCGCCGAACAAGAACCTCTCCTTGAGCGGGGCCGTGTGCAGGGTCATCAGGGTAAAACAAACCATCACCCAACCGATCCACACGGCGAAGACCCCGCCCCCGATCCGGTTCGCAAGCCCCAGGAACCTGACGTTGACCTTGGAGGCAGACTTGGTCGCCAGCCGGAAGACGAGCACGAAGAAGATGAACAGGCCCCATAGCGCGATGAAGTCCCAGAAGTAGCTGAACGGCTTGCTGATGCTTCCTTCCAGGATGCCGGCCAGCGGCTCCCACAAACTGGTGGCCAACAGCGCGGCCGTGACCACGTTGATCAGCCGCAAGGCGTTCCCCCACATCCCTTCCGTGTACAGAAACCCCACGCAAGCCATGAAGATGACAATCAGTATAAAGATGAGCATGGCAGACTCGTTCCTACCTACTGTTTGAGTACCCGCATCAGTTCCGGCAGCGAGGTCAGGCCTTTCGCCACCAGCACCACGCCTTCTTCCTGGAACGTCCGCATTCCCGCCTTCCGGGCGGCCTGGCGAACCACGTCGAGCTTCGGCGTGGAGGCAAGGGCTCTGCGGACCCCGTCGTCGACGACGAGAAGCTCGAAGATGGCGGTCCGTCCCACGTAGCCGATCCCGCCGCACGCTTCACACACGTCTTCGGGTTGTTGAGGCGGGCGGTAAAGGATATCGACCCGGCCCGGCGGAATCCCCAACTGCTGAAGCACCTGCGGCGTGGGCACGTAGGCCTCCTTGCAGTGTTCGCACAACTTGCGGATCAATCGCTGACTCAGCACCACCGTGACCTGCTCGGCAAATTCCGCCGGCGGGATCTTCAAGGCCAGCACTCGCAATAGCGCCTCGGCGCTGTCCTTCGCCCGCACCGTGGTGAGCACCAGCCGGCCGATGTTGCCCACCTCCCGGCAAATCATGCCGACCGTCTCGGCGTTCACCAGGTCGCGAACGATGACGACCTCCGGCTCCTCGAGAAACACGCGGCGCAAGATGCTGTCGGGGGTCTGCCCTTCGGCGGCCTTGTACGTCATCACCTTGACGTTTTCGATCTCCTCGTAGCGGTGCCTCTCCTCTTCGACGGAAACGAAATCTCGCACCAATCGATCCATGGACCGCACCACCACGTTCGTCATGCTCCGCAACCCCGCGCCGGGCATGGCCGAGAGCAGCACAACCCCCTTGCTCCCGCCGAGCATCTCCCGGAGTTGTTCCTGCATCTTGGGACGCATGCCCAGCTCGTCGAGCGTCTTGAACGGAGTCTTCTTGCCCTCGAACTGGATCACCGACCGCTCGCCCGCCTTCGTCCCCTGGCTGACCAACGTGGCGGCGAACTTGGCCGACTCGTACTCGACGGCGAAAGCGCCCTGCTGCCGGCTCTGGCGGTCCTCCCAGTTCAGGCCGCAGAGGGTTTTCAGGGCCTCCAGCATCGGATCGCCCATCTCCCGTTCCAACGGCTCGCCGTTGTGCCAGACGCCGTCGACCATGTACCGCACGCCCACGCCCTGCTGGGTGTAGTCGAGCATGACGGCTTCGGCACGACGCGACAGTCCGTCGGCGATCACCGCCCGGGCGTCGTCGAACCCGGGCACCTGGCGCGCGGCCAGCAGGTTCGCTCGATCGTCGCGCTCGGCGGCGCCGCCCCGGGCGGTGAGAATGACCGGCGGGCCCGCGGTGTGCGGATCCTTCGACTCCGCCTCGACCTTCCCTCCCGTGCGCGCGGCCAGCCAATGACGGAAGTGGTCACGGGTAAATACTCTCTCGTGCTTCTCCACCTGCCTGTTGCGCTCCACCACGTACACGACGAACGGCGCGATCCACGCGATGAGAAGCAGCGGGAAGTTGACCAGGAAGAGCGGGATGATCCAGGCCAGGACGAAGGCGCCCATGAACGTGCCGAAAACGATCGGATTCCATCGCAAGTAGTCCAGGTTATGCGCCTGGAGATCGCGATTGACCCAGTCGGTCGTCGCCACCCAGGCCAGGAAGACCAGCCAGCAGGCGAAGACCTTGAACAAGCTCAGGTAGCCCCCCGGCCCACTCCAGCCGTCCTCGATCGGGAACTGCCCCCCCCCGGCGTCCTCCTGGGCGAACAAGGGCTGGGCCCCTGCGGCCCAGATCGTCATCATGGCAACGGATACCAGCAGAACCAGCAAGAAGTGGCGCATTACACCATCCCGGAATCTTTGACTTGGATGCCTTTGAGAGCCATCTTCAGCGCTTCGGCGTTGGGAGCGACCTCGAACGCCGTCGCCCGATCGATCAACTGCCTGTCCACGAGATCCTTCAAGCTCATCGTGAAGTCCTGCATCCCTTCCGGGGCACCAACGCGAATTGCATCGGGCAGCCGATGATCGTCCCCCTCGATGAGTAGCTTGCGAATCATGGGGGTGAAGATCATGATCTCCACGGTGGGGACCCGCGGTACCCCTTCTTTGATGGAGGGCAGCAGTTTCTGGGAGATAATCGCCTTCATGTTGAAATCCAGCGCGCCGCGGATCGCCCCGTGCATTTCTTCCGGGAAGAGGTCGAGAATCCGGCCGATGGTGCTCGGGGCCGTGTTCGCGTGAATCGTTCCAAACACGAGGTGCCCGGTCTCCGCGGCCTGGACCGCCGTCTCGAACGTCTCCCGGTCGCGCATTTCACCCACCAGGATGATGTCCGGGTCTTCCCGCACCGCGTGCTTCATCCCCGTCATGAAGTCCTTCACGTCCAGCCCGATCTCGCGCTGGTTGATCAGACACTTGTCCTCGGTGAACGTGAACTCGATCGGGTCCTCCAGCGTGAGGATGTGCTTGCGGTAGCGATGATTGATCCAATCGAGCATCGAGGCGATCGTCGTGCTCTTGCCCGACCCCGTAATCCCGGCCAATAGGATCATCCCTTGAGAGTACGTGCAGAGCTTCTCGAGAATCGGCGGCAAGTTCAACTGCTCGAAGCTGGGGATCCAATTGTTCACCCGCCGGGCAACCAGGCCGACGTGTCCCAACTGCTGAAGGACATTGACCCGAAACCGCCAAGTCTTGTCTTCCACGTCTAGCGAGTAGGCGAAGTCCGTTCCTCCGTTCTCGTCGAAGATCCGCCGGTTCCGCTCATCCATCATGGGGAAGATGAGCCGGACCATTTCGTCGTCGTCGATCGGTTCCCGGTTCAAGGGCCGAAGGGAACCCGCGACGCGGACGTACGGCGGCAAGCCAACCTTCAGGTGCACATCGCTCCCCTCGAGCTTCACCAGCGCCCGAAACAGCTTGTCGATCTCCAACTCCTTGCGCTTGGCACGAAACCGTACCTCATCGACGCCTGCCGCAATCGCCATGTTCTGACCATCCCTTTGAGAAAGCCTGGGGTCTTATTTCATCCTCGCCCGGCCAATGATCGCAAGACCGCGCCGACATGCCTTCTTCTCCGGCCTCCCCCACCAGCCGTACAAGCCTCCCTCGTCTCTCGCGATCACCCGGCGGGCAGGGGGCCACTTGCCGCCTCTGCATGTTTTAACTGGAGTTTTGCAAACTTGCGATTCACGCAACGTATGTACACGTCTTTTCTGGGGTATGTGCATCCATTTTTCTGGGGCGAACATTCCTAGCCGTCGTCGTTTTGCAAAACCCCAGTTTTAACTACAACCGGACGGGAATTCCACGGGCTTGCATCAACCTTTTGGCCTCCCAAATCGTGCACTCGCCGTAATGGAAGATGCTGGCGGCCAACGCCGCGTCGGCCCCGCCCTCCAGAATCGCGTCGGCCAGGTGCTCCGGACACCCGGCCCCCCCGCTGGCGACCACCGGGATCGTGACCGCCCGGCTCACCGCCGCCGTGATCTCCAAATCATAACCGTCCTTCGTGCCGTCGGCATCCATCGAGGTGAGCACGATCTCGCCGGCCCCAAGGCCCTCGACCTCCCTGGCCCACGCCACAGCCTCCAATCCGGTGCCGATACGCCCCCCGTTTATGTGGACTTCCCACACTTCCTTGCCGTTCCTCGGGACCCGCTTTGGGTCGATATTCACCACGATGCACTGGCTGCCAAACCGCCGGGCGGCCTGGCCGATGAATTCGGGGACTCGACACGCGGCCGAGTTGATGGAGACCTTGTCGCTCCCGGCGTTGAGCAGGGCCCGAATGTCATCCATATTGCGTATTCCGCCACCCACCGTAAGAGGCATAAAGATCACGTCGGCCGTCCGGCGGACGATGTCGAGGATGATGTCCCGGCCCTCATGGCTGGCGGTGATATCGAGAAAGACCAGTTCGTCCGCACCTTCCTCCTCGTAACGCATGGCGACCTCGACCGGGTCCCCGGCGTCGCGGAGATTGACGAAATTCGTCCCCTTGACCACTCGGCCCCGATCCACGTCGAGGCAGGGAATAATCCGTTTGGCAAGCATCGATGTCCCGGCGAAAAGGCCACGCCCACAACGCCCGAACCGGGCCGACAACCCCACCCGGGAACAGGGCCGTAAACCTTTACTCTAAGCCGCCGCCCACCCCGGGTCAACGGCTGGCAAGGGTACTGAGGTCGGAAATGAGGCGAGGCGGTACCACTACTGTCTGGGGGGTGCGAGATGACCGCGTAGTCTGGCACCCCTTGAAGAACGAAGCGCGTGGCTGGGCTTGCTCGCGTCCCCCACCTGGCGTTACGCTGCCAGGCACGGTCGTCAGAAGGTCGGGGGCACTGCGGTCCGAAAGGCGCGATTCACGAAGCGGGCGACGTGCCACCCCTTCCGGCATTCGTTTGAAACCCACCTGTTGGAGGACGGTTACGATCGTTTTGTGATGGTCCGCCGCCCCGTTAACTTGGTCGTTATGTGATGTAGAATACACATCATGCCAAGCGTCTACATCGAGACTTCCATTGTCAGCTACGCCACGGCTCGCCCGTCTGACGTGCCGCACATCCTGCTCCGCCAGGAGGACGCTCGGCGGTGGTGGGATGAGTATTCTTCGCGATACGACCTCTTTGCTTCGCAGGCGGTCCTTGATGAGGCTGCGTCGGGGGATGGCAGTGCCGCCGAGGAACGACTCCGAATGCTCGATGGCATTCCGCTTATCCCAATTACAGACGCGGTACAGAACGTCGCTACGGAATTGCTCGCGCGGTCTCTTCTTCCCGCAAAAGCATCCGTCGATGCGCTGCACATTGCGGCGGCAGCGATTGGCGCGGTAGACTATTTGTTGACCTTGAACTGCCGCCACATCGCGAACGCCCACATCCTACCTCAGATTTACGAGACGCTGGAGAGACTCGACGTTTCTCGGCCGCTGATTTGCACGCCGGAAGAGTTCTTCGGAGATCACGATGACTGATAAGCCACGTACCTCCGACCCGATCCTGGATGAGTTGCACGCCATTCGTCGCAAAATGCATGACGACTGCGGGGGTGATCTCTCAAAACTGGTCGCTCAAATGCGTGAACGGCAAGACAATTCAGGGCATCCGATTGCGCCGATCCCGGTATCGGGTCATCACGTGACAAAACGATGCACCGGAGCGGGCTCCGCCTCCGGCGATTGACCGCTGTTTCCTTCGATGATGGCTTCTGGCTGTTCGGACCTCACCGGCGTTGGTGCACCCGGCCGGTGATCTTGGTCGTTACCGGAGTTCGACTCGCTCCACCGTCACGCGGCACGTGGGCAGCGAGGCGAGGAACATCCGGCCGTACGGCTTCGTGCGCACGCGCGGATCGAGGATCACGACCATGCCCGTGTCCTCCTGGCTGCGGATCAGGCGGCCGAAGCCTTGCTTGAGCTTGAGGATCGCTTCCGGGAGTTGGTAGTCGCGAAAGGGATTGCCGCCCAAAGCGCGGATCGCTTCGAGCCGGGCCTCGATCAGGGGGCGGTCGGGCACGCTGAACGGGAGCCGGGTGATGATCACGTTTTGGAGCGCCTCGCCCGGTACGTCCACCCCCTGCCAGAAGCTGTCGGTGCCGAAGAGCACGGCGCGGGGATTGGCCTTGAACTTCGCAAGCATCCGGCTCCGCGGCAGCCCGTCGGCCTGGCTGTAGAGCGCGAGGTTTTCTTCGGCGAGCCACCCGACCAGCGCCTCGGCCACGCGGCCCATCATCTGGTAGCTGGTGAACAGCACGAACGCCCGGCCGCTGGTCCGCCCGACGTACCTCCGGACCATCTCGGCGACTCGCTGCTCGTACGCGCTTGCATCCGAGCCGGGGTCGGGCATGCCGTTGAGAAGAACGAGCTCGGCCTGGCGCCGGTAATCAAAGGGACTTCCCAGACAGAGCGTTTCCGCTTGCGTGAGCCCGACCCGCGACTTGAAGAAATCGAACGAGCCGCCCGCGGTGGCCAGCGTGGCGCTGGTCATCACCACGGTCGCCACCTGGTCGAACAAGTGCTCGCGCAATAGCGGCCCGACGTCGATCGGCGCGGCGGCCAGCTTGATCCGCCGCCGCTTCCTCCGCGCGGTCGCCTCGATCCAGTAGACCGAATCCGAAAGCCGCTGCGATCGCCAGTCTTCGATCGACTCGGCCAACGCGCGAAGGCGATCCCGGGCGGCGACGAACTCCTGGCGCTCCTCCGGGTCCTGAATCCCCGCAGCGTGCTTGCCGACGGAGCCGGCGAGCTTCTCCAACCCCTCGCTCAAGGGGTTGCGGACAATCTTCGGCTCGCGGACTCGCCCGTTGCCGCCGCGCCGGGCCGCGAGCCAATCGTCGACGTCGGTAAAGAAATCGTCCGCCCGGTGGCGGCACTCTATCACGTCCTGCTGGGCCTCGTTCAAGCGCTGGTGTACGAGCAGTCCGCGATTGGTCCGCTCGTTGTAGAGCTTGTTCAAGGTGTACTCGACCTGGCCGCTGGTAACGCCCAAGCCCAAGTGATCGCCGGCCACGGCCTCCATGTTGTGGGCCTCGTCGAAGACGACGACGCGGTAGTCGGGCAGGATTCCCCAACCTTCGCGGCGGAGCGCCAGGTCGGAGAACAACAGGGCGTGATTGACCACGAGGACCTGGGCGTGGCCGATCCGGCGACGGGCCCGGTAGTAGAAACAGTCTTCGTACCGGGGGCATTTTCGGCCCATGCAGTTGCCGTGGTCGCTGGCCACCTCGTCCCAGACCTGCGGCAGCGGGCGGAAGTCCAGATCGGAAAGCGAGCCGTCGCTCGTCTTCTTGGCCCACGCGTTGATCCGGCTGAGCTGGTCGTACTCTTCGTCCCGGAAGAACAGGCTTCCGGCCCGCGTCAGGGCGCGGCCCAGCCGCCTCAAGCTGAGGTAATTACCCCTTCCTTTGGCCAGCACGGCGGTGAACTCCGTGGGCATCACGGCGGCCAGAAACGGCAGGTCCTTCTCGATCAACTGCTCCTGGAGGCTGATCGTGTGGGTAGATATCACGACCCGGCGTATAGGGGTTTCGCCGTCCTCGGCCTCGCCGGTGGCCAGGACCGCCGGCACGAGGTAGGCGAAACTCTTTCCCACCCCCGTCCCCGCCTCCACGACGAGGTGATGCCCGCCGCGGATCGCCTCGTCGACCGCTTCGGCCATGGCGAGCTGCTGCGAGCGATGCTCGTAGTGGGGCATTCGGGCGGCGATCCGGCCCTTGGGCCCCAAGATCTCGGCAGGGGACGGCATCGGAACGTGATTCCGGTCAGCTTGGGTAAGGGGATCGATGGATCGACACACTCACGGATTGGCGGCCAGACTTCAGCGTACCAATTGCCGCCTTGGGCAGATAGCCGTGCCCTGCCGGGACCCTTCTTGCGGGGGGGCGACAGGCACCTTTTGCCTGAAAGGCCCTTCGGGTGCTTCGCACAAAAGGTGCCTGTCACCTTTTTCCTGCGCCGACGCAGTCGATGGTGGAGCGGTCAATTGCGGAGCCGCTTCAAGCGCCAGGGCATTGAGACGCATTGGCGACCCCCCCTGTTCGCATAGGTGCCGCAATGTCCTGCGACCTATTGCCCCGATCGGCAAAGTCGCCTCGGACCACCCGACCGGCAGAATTTGCTTTACCTTCCCCAAACGGTTCAGTAGGCTATAGTTAGGTCCCGCCTTTACTCCTGCCCCTCCCGACTAGGTACTGCCATGCTCTTCGGTGCTCGATTTCCCCAGCGTTTTTCGGCCCTGGCCATCCTTGTGCCAATGGCCTGCCTGATGACCGCGGGCATTGCCTTGTGGCAAGAATCCGCAGCCGGCGAAGCGGCGCCCGCCGCCGAGGCGGCCAAGACGGATGCAGCCCCTAGTCCGCCCGCCCAAGCGAAACCTGCCGAGGCCGCTCCTACGCCGCCCGCTCCGGCCGAAGCGAAGTCGGTCGAAGAGAAACCCGCGGAAACCCCACCGCCGGAAGCGAAACCTGCCGAGGCCGCTCCCGCACCGCCCGCTCCGGCCGAAGCGAAGCCGGTCGAAGAGAAACCCGCGGAAACGCCACCCGCGGAAGCGAAACCTGCCGAGGCCGCTCCCGCACCACCCGCTCCCGCCGAAGCGAAGCCGGTCGAAGAGAAACCCGCGGAAACCCCACCCGCGGAAGCGAAACCTGCCGGGGCCGCTCCTACGCCGCCCGCTCCGGCAGAACCCGTCCCCCCCGCGCCGATGGAAGCCCCACCGGCCGAGCCATCGCCTTCCGACGCTCCATCGCCCGAGACTGCCCCGGCCGAGGCAGCTCCCGAGCCGCCGAACTTCGAGCAGCTTGCCGACGCGGAAGTGGCCGAGCAACTGAAGCTGACGCCCGACCAGCGCGAGCAAATCACCGAGCTCTTGGCCGAGCGGAAAGAGAAGCTCGCGGCGGCCTCCGAGGCCCCCGAAGAAGAGCGCCAGGCGACCCTTCAAGGGATCCTTGAGGAGAGCGACAAGAAGCTGGCCGAGGTCCTCACGCAGGTCCAGTACGGCGACTTCATCGGCAAGCCGGTCGAGAAGCGTCTGCAATTCAGATTTCAGTTCTTGCCGTGGGAAGACGTGCTGAGCTGGTTTGCCGAGCAGGCGGAGTTGTCGCTGGTGGTGACCGAAGCCCCGCCGCGGGGGACGTTCAACTTCGTCGACACGCGCGAGTACACCCCCACCGAATCGATCGACCTGATGAACAGCGTGTTGATCCACCAGGGTTACACGCTGGTTCGCCGAGGCCGGATGCTGATGGTGATCGACATTTCAAGGGGTATTCCCGAAGGCGTGGTCCCGCAGGTGGCCTTGGACGAGCTGGACAAGCGGGGCAAGCACGAGCTGGTCACCGTGAAAATCACCATCGGCCGACGGCCCGCCGAGTCGGTGATCGAGGCGATTAGCCCGCTTCTGAGCCCGCACGGCAAGGCGATGTCGATCGGTGCGACGCAGGAAGTCCTCGTGACCGACATGGCCGGGGTCATCCCCACGATCAGCAAAGTGATCGAAGCCATCTCGGAGCCGCCGCCGCCCGAGCCCAAACCGGAGGCCAAGCCCGAGAATCCGGAACTGCGCGTTTACGAGGTGAAGACCGCCGATCCGGAGACGGTGATAAGCATATTGAGCCAGATGATGGAGTCGGCGAAGTTCGTGCTCGATCCGAGCACGAGGCGGATCAACGCCAATGCCACGCCGTCGCAACACACGCTGGTCGAATCGCTGCTGAAGGAAATGGAGAAAGAAATCCCGCTGGAGATGCAGCGGGTGTTGGAAGTCTATCCAATCGACGAGTTTTTTGAGGCCGACACGACGAGCCCCACGACGTCGGGCGATCAGCTTGTGGCGACGCTCGAGAAGATCGTGGCCGACGCGCAACTCTCCGTGAACGAGGTAGCCAAAACGCTGGTGGCCTGGGCCACACCTAATGACCAAGCGGAGATCAAGGGGGCGTTGGAAAAGCTGCGCATAGAGCGAACCCCCAAGGAGATCCCGCAACTCCAGGTCTATCGTCTGACGAAGGTCGATCCGGACGCGACCCTCACGCTCATGCAGGCAATGCTGCCCGACGCCCGGCTCGTGGTCGATCCGCAAACGCGGAGCCTGATCGCCCTGGCCGTTCCCTCGGATCAGGCGGTGATCGTGAACACGCTGAAGACCCTTCAGCCGGAGAAGGCCGGTCCGGACACGCCCGAGCTGCAATTCTACGAGTTGGCGCTGGCCATGCCGCCCAGCCTGCTCGACATGATCAAGAAGGTGGCGCCGGGCGCGACGGTGGCGATGGACGCCAGCGGCGAGCGCTTGATGGCGATTGCTTCGCCGAGCGAGCACGCCAAGATCGAGAAGACCATCGACCACATGAAGAAGACGACCTTCATCCAGGGTCGAAACAACTTGGTGGTCTACCCCGTTTCGCCCGCCCAGCGGAAGCGCTTCGAGGCGGTGCTTAGCTCGTTGACCTCGCAATTGCCGGGCATCGTGGTGATTCCCGACGCCCAGCCGGGCGAGTTGGGCATTTGGGCCAAGCCGCAACAGCACGACGTGCTCAAAGAGATCCTCGACGAACTGAGACAGGAAGTACCCAAAGAGGAACAGTATCAGTTGCAGCCCTATCCGATCACGTCGGTCGATCCGGAAAGCGTTTTGACGATGCTCCAGGAACTGTTTCCCGACACCAAGCTCGTGCTCGACCCGAAAAGCAGCCGTTTGCTCGCCTGGACCAGCGCCGACGAGCACGCGCGGATCAAGGCGTCGCTGGAGAAGATCGAAACGGCGGGCCCGGCGGAACAACAGCCGCGGTTCGAGGCGTACCAACTCCAGGGGGTTGCCGCCGACGCGGCCAATGCGAGTGCGCTTTTGAGCCAGATCCAGACACTCGTGCCGTTAGCCAAGCTGACGCTCGACTCCAGGACCAATAAGCTGATCGCGTACGCGACCCCCAAAGAGCACGAGTTGCTCGAGGCCGCGCTGGCCAAGCTGGAAGTCGGCGGCACCCCGGAGACGACGCCCACGGTGGAGGTCTACGCGCTAACGAAGGCCGATCCAACGTCTACTTTGAGCATGCTCACCAGCCTGGTTCCGGAAGCCCAACTAACCCTCGGCGCCAAGGGCGACCGCCTCATCGCCCGCGCCGTGGCCGCCGATCACGAGACGATCAAGGCGACCCTGGAGAAGTTGCAGCCGGCCGAGCCGGGCCCGGGAGAGCCGCGACTGGAGTTCTATCCGTTCAAGAAGGAGCCGCCGGCCAGCCTGCTGACGATCTTACAGAATCTGGCGCCCAAGGCGCAGATCACGGTCGACACGGAAGAGAAACGACTGACCGTGTTGGCTTCGCCCACCGACCATGAAACGATCAAGGCGGCCATCGAGAAGTTCGAGGAAGCCGCGCCCGACACCGAGCCGCACCTGGTCGTCTACCCGCTGCGAACGCTCGATTCCGCCTCGGCGCTCACGTTGCTTCAGCCCCTGGTGCCGGACGCTCAGTTGAGTATCGAGTCGCAGACGGGCAACCTGGTGGCGTTGGCCCTGACCGACGAGCACACGATCATCAAGGACACGCTCGACCAGCTCCAGCCGGCCACGCCCGGCCCGAATACACCCACGCTCCGCTTCCACCCCCTCAAGCAAGACCCACCGGCCAACCTGACGACGATCCTCGCGCAGCTCGTTCCCAAGGCCCAGATCACGGTCGACACGGAGAACCGCCGGCTGATGGCCGTGGCCACGTCGGAGGACCACGACACGATCCAGGCGACGATCGAGCAGTTCGAGACCGACGCAGCGCAGATGCCCGTCTTGCGCTTCCACCCGCTCATGCAGGAGCCGCCGGCCGACCTGCTCACCGTCCTCCAGAAGCTGGTCCCCGCCGCCCAGGTCACGCTCGATGCGGAAAACAAGCGTCTGATGGTCGTGGCCACGCCCGAGGACCAAGAGACCGTCCAATCGACGGTCGCGGAATTCGAGACCAACACGCCGCTGGAAGAGCCGAGCAAGCTGAAGGTCTACACGGTCACGTCGGCCCAGCGGAAGCGGTTCGACATGCTCCAGCCGACGCTCGCCGCGGAGATGCCCGGCATGCAGGTCATCGGCGAGGCGGAGCCCGGCGAGCTGGCCATCTGGGCCAAACCGACCGACCACCTGCTCCTTTCAGAGATCATGGAGCAACTCAAGGCCGAGGTGCCTGAGGAAGAGCAGCGCAAGCTGGTCGGCTATCCGATCAAGTCGGTCGATCCGGACAGCGTGCTCCAGATGCTCCAGAAGCTTTACGGCGATACGGAATTCGTGCTCGATCTGAAGGCCAACCGGTTGCTCGTCTGGGCCCGCCCCGGCGTACACGACTCGATCAAGGCGTCGCTGGAAGAGATCGAAGGGGCCGGCGCGCCGGACGAGCAGCCACGGTTCCAGGCCTTCCCCATCTACACGACCGACGTGGCGACGATCGTCACTACGCTGCAACCTTTGGTGCCCAACGCCAAGCTCACGGCCGATCCGAAGACCAAGCGCCTGATCGCCTGGGGAACGCCCACGGAACTGGAAATCATCCGTACGGCGGTGGAGAGCCTTAGGCAGGGGGAAACCGGTGACACGACCCCGCGCCTGGAAGTCTATCAACTGAAGAACGCCGACCCGCAAACGACGCTGACGCTCGTCCAGGGTCTCCTCCCCGACGTGCAGTTTACGCTCGACGCGCCGGGAAAGCGGATCATTGCCTACGCGGTGCCGTCCGACCACGAGGAAATCAAGTCGACGCTGGAGCGAGTCGACGCGCAGGCCCCGGCCGAAGACCAGCCGCGGTTCGAGACCTATCCAATCTTCGGAGTGGGGGACACGACCGCCGCCAGTACGTTCGTCGCGACGGTTCAACCGCTGGTGCCCGAGGCCAAGCTGACGGTCGACGTCAAAGGCAAGAAGCTTGTCGCGTTCGGCACGCCCGACGACCAGGAAGTCATTCGCAAAGCGGTGCAAAGCATGGGCACCGGGTCGGCGGAGAACCTTCCTCATCTGAAAGTCTACCGTTTGACCAAGGCGGACCCGAATTCGGTACTGACCGCCCTCCAGTCGCTGCTCCCCGACGCCCAACTGAGCGTCGATTCTGAGACGAAGAGCCTCGTCGCGCTGGCGGTTCCGGCCGATCACGAGACGATCCAGTCGACGGTGGAGCAGATCGAGGCCGACGCGCCAGCCGAAGAGCGGCCGCGATTCGAGACCTACCCGATCTACGGAGTGAACGACCCGACGGCCGCCGCCACGTTCGTGGCGACGCTCCAGCCGCTGGTGCCCCAGGCCAAGCTGACGGTCGACGTGAAAGGCAAGAAGCTCGTCGCGTTCGGCACGCCCGACGAACAGGAAGTCATCCGCAAGGCGGTGGAGAGCATGGGCCGTGGCGGAGGCGCCTCGGAGACAATGCCCAAGCTCGAAGTGTATCGTCTAACCAAGGCCGATCCGAATTCCGTGCTTGCCCTGTTGCAGAGCTTGCTGCCGGATGCCCAGCTCACCGTCGATTCGCAGTCGCGGAGCCTCGTCGCGCTGGCGGTTCCGGCCGACCAGGAGACGATTCATGCGACGGTCGACAAGATCGAGACCGAAGCGCCGGAAAACCAGCCGCGGTTCGAGACCTATCCGATCTTCGGGGCCGGGACGTCGGTTGCCGCGAGCACGTTCACGACCACGCTCCAGCCGTTGGTGCCGGGCGCCAAGCTGACGGTCGACGCCAAGGGCCGGAAACTCATCGCCTGGGGCACGCCCGAAGAGCACGAGATCATCCGCGGGGCCATGCAAAGCCTGGGCCGGGGCGGCGGGACACCCGAGACCACGCCCCAGGTGGAGGTCTACCCGCTGACCAAGGCCGATCCGACTTCCACGCTCATGTTGCTTCAAGGCCTGCTCCCCGACGCCCAGTTGACCGTCGACGCTCAATCGGGCAGCCTCGTGGCGCTGGCCATCCCGGAGGACCAGGCGACGATCCGGGCGACGCTCGATCAGTTGCAGCCGGAGAAGCTAGGGCCGAATACCCCGGTGTTGCGGTTCCACCTCCTGTCGCGCGAGCCGACCGACGGCCTGGTCGCCACCCTCCAGCCGTTGGTTCCCAAAGCGCAGATCACGCTCGACGCGGAGAACGATCGGCTGATGGCCGTGGCCACGCCGGCCGACCACGAGGTCATCAAGTCGACGCTGGAGGAGTTCGAGGCCAAGACCCCGCCGGAAGAGCCGGGCAAGCTGGCCGTCTACCCGGTCACTCCGTCGCAACGGAAGCGGTTCGAGGCCCTCCTACCCACGCTGACCGAAGAGCTACCGGGCGCGCAGATCATCCCCGACGGCAAACCCGGCGAGTTGGCCGTCTGGGCCAAGCCGACCCAGCACCTGGTCATTGCCGAGATTATCCAGGAGATCACCGGCGGCGCGGCGCGCGACGGTCAGTTCCGCCTCGGCGTCTATACGATCAAGTCGGCCGATCCGCAAAGCGTGCTCACGGTGCTCGAGCGGCTGTTCCCCGACACCGAGTTCATCCTCGACGCGAAGACGCGGCGGCTGATGATCTGGACCAGCCCGGCCGAGCACGAAACGATCCAAGCGGCGATCGACCAGATGGACGCCGGCGTGCCGGACGAGTTGGAGGAGGAGTTCGCCGCGTATCCGGTTCCCAACGTCGACCCCTCCCTGGCGATCCAGATGCTCCAGGAGCAGGTGCCCGACGTGAAGTTCATCACCGACACCGCCTCGCGCACCATCTTGGCGTGGGGACGAAAGGCCGACCACCGCAAGATCGCCGCCATGATCGAGCAGATGTCGGCCAAGGCCCCCGCGGGCATCGCGCCCACGGCGGCCCTCTATAGTCTGAAGGCCATCGACGCGGCCAGTGCGATCCAAGTCCTCCAACTGGCCGCGCCGCAAGCCAAGATCACTCCCGGAGCCGACACCGATCAGGTGGTCGCCTGGGCCACTCCCCGCGACCACGACGTGATCAAGAGCACGCTCGCCGCCGTCGACGTGGAAAGCGCCAAGGCCAAAGACGCCAAGGCGGTTATCTACACGCTCGAGGGCATGAGCCGAATGGGAACCATCTACGCGTCCCGCTTCCTGGCCGAAACGGTCCCGGAGGCACGGTTCGCCGTCG
Source organism: uncultured Planctomycetaceae bacterium (assembly GCA_964505295.1). GTDB lineage: Bacteria > Planctomycetota > Planctomycetia > Pirellulales > Thermoguttaceae > DATKZH01. The sequence goes on along the minus strand of CAZDHR010000018.1, from coordinate 18,565 downwards.
GTGCTGAGGAAAACCAACTCGTGGCCTGGGCGACGCCGGAGGTCCACGAGCAGATCGCCGGCCTGGTCGATCAACTGACGCAAGAAGTGCCCGAAAAGGCCCGCAGAATCGTCGTCTATACGCTCCAATCCACGACGGCAACCAACGCGATGCAGATAATCACCACGGCCGTGCCGCAGGCCAACGTGACCCTCGACCCAGACGCACCCCAGAAGCTGACTATCTGGGCCCGACCGTCCGAGCACGAAACGATCGCCGCCGTCTTGAAGGAGATCGACGCCGAAGGGGCGGCGCCGACTTCCACGGTGAAAGTCTATACGGTCGAGGGAATGACGGCGTCGGCGGTGACGACGATTCTCAGCACGCAGGTGCCCCAAGCGAGGGTGAGCCTGGGGACCGACCCGCAGCAGATGGTCGTCTGGGCGCGGCCGGCCGATCACGAGCGGATCGGGCAGTTGGTCGACGAGATCGCGGCGGCGGCCACCGAGGGCGAAGCCGCTCGAACGGCCCAGGTCTACACGCTCGATTCGCTCACCGCGACGGCGGCGATGAGCTTCCTCCAGCAAGTGGTGCCGCAGGCCCAGCTCTCGCCCGGCTCAGAGCCCGACCAGTTGATCGCCTGGGCAAGACCGGCCGACCACGAGAAGATCGCCACGACGCTCAAGTCGATCGACGTGGAAGGGGCCGAGGACACCGAGGTCGTTGTCTACACGCTGGAAGGGATGAGCACGAGCGCCGCGTACTACGTGCTCAACTTCCTCACCACGGCGGTCCCGGAAGCGCGGTTCGTGCAAGGGGTGGAGCCGGGTCAACTGGTGGCCTGGGCCAAGCCGAAAGATCACGACGAGATCGCGCAGCTCGTCGAGCAGCTAACCAAGGAGGCCCCACCCGAGAAGGCCCCGAAGGTGGCCGTCTACACGCTCCAATCCACGACGGCGACCAACGCAATGCAGATAATCACCACGGCCGTGCCGCAGGCCAAGGTCACCGCCGATCCGAACGACCCGCAGAAGCTGAACGTCTGGGCGCGGCCGAGCGAGCACGAGACGATCGCCGGCATCTTGAAAGAAATCGACGCGGAAGGCCCCGAGACCGTTTCGACGATCAAGATCTACACGATCGAGGGGATGACCGCCTCGGCGGCGATGACCGTATTGCAGGCACAGGTTCCGCAAGCGCGGATCAGTCTGGGCGGCGATCCGCGACAGCTTGTCGTCTGGGCCCGCCCGCCCGAGCAAGAGCGGATTCGGCAAATCGTCGACGGGATTGCCGCCGCGGCCGAGGAGGCGGAGGCCGGCCAACAGATGGTCGTCTACACGCTGGAGGCGCTCGACGCGACGACGGCCATGTCGCTGCTCCGTATGGTCGTGCCCCAGGCGCAACTCACCCCGGGCGCGGAGACGGATCAACTCGTCGCCCTGGCCAGCCGGAAAGAGCACGACCTCATCCAGGGCACCCTGAAGCAGATCGACGTCGAGGTCCCCGAGGAGGCCGAGCCGGTCATGTACACGCTGGAAGGCGTGAGCGCGTCGAATGCGTACTACGTGCGTCTCTTCCTGGCCGGCGCCGTTCCCGACGCCCGATTCGTGCAGGGCATCGAGCCCACGCAGTTGATCGCCTGGGCGAAGCCGAAGGACCACGAAGAGATCGCCAAGCTGATCGAGGAGCTCACCCAGGAGCCGCCGCTCGACAAGGCCCCGGGCGCGGTGGTGTACAACCTGGAATCGATCACCGCGTCGGCTGCCACGCAAGTGCTCCAGAAGGCGGTGCCGCAGGCGAGCTTCACGGCGGATAGCACCGACCCGCAGAAGATGACGGTTTGGGCACGGCCGTCCGAGCACGAGACGATCGCTCGCGTGCTCCAGGAGATCGACGTGCAAGGCACGGCGAAAACGACGTTTGCGTTAAGGATCTACACGATCGAAGGAATGACGGCCAGTTACGCGATGCAGGCGCTCAGCACGTTGGTGCCCTCGGCACAAGTGTCGCTGGGTAGCGATCCGCAGCAGCTCGTCGTTTGGGCCCGACCAGCCGATCACGAGCAGATTCAACAGATGGTCGATCAAGTGGCGGCGGCGGCCGGCGAAGGCGAGGCGGCCCGGTTCGCCCAGGTCTACACGCTCGAGGCGATGACGGCCACCACCGCAATGAGCTTCCTGCGGCAAGTCGTGCCCCAGGCGCAGCTATCGCAGGGCTCGCAGCCCGACCAGTTGATCGCCTGGGCGCGGCCGAAGGATCACGACCGGATCACCACCACGCTCAAGCAGATCGACGTGGAGGGCCCGGAGGACGCGACGGTCGTCGTCTACACGCTGGAGGGGATGACTTCGCGGAGCAGCAGCTACTACGTGACCCGTTTTCTGGAGAGCACGTTCCGGGAGGCCCGGTTTGTGGCCGGGATGGACCCGAGCCAGTTGGTGGTTTGGGCGCGGCCGAAGGACCACGAGGAGATCGCCGAGCTGATCGAGCAGTTGACGGCCGGTCCGCCGCCGGAGAAGGCGCCGAAGGCGGTGGTGTACAACCTGAAGCACATAACGTCTTCCAGCGCCAACCAGGTGCTCCGCGGCGCGGTGCCCAACGCCACGCTGACCACCGACACGACCGATCCGCAAAAGCTCACGGCGTTGGCCACGCGGACCGACCACGAAATGATCGCCAGCATCCTGGAGGACATCGACGTCGAGTCGCCGGCCGAGACGGCTTCCACGGTGCAGGTGTACACGGTCGAAGGGATGACGGCGTCGGCGGCGTCGGCCATCTTGCGGGTGCAGGTGCCCCAGGCGAGCGTAAGCCTGGGGAGCGACCCGCAACAGATGGTCGTCTGGGCGCGTCCGGCCGACCACGAGCGGATCGGCCAGATCGTCGACGAGATCGCGTCGGCGGCCGAGGAGGCGGAGGCGGGCCGGCAAATGGTCGTTTACACGCTGGACGCGCTCGACGCGAGCACGGCGATGTCGCTGCTCCGGATGGTCGTGCCGCAGGCGCAGCTCACCGTGGGCGCGGAAACGGATCAGATAGTCGCCTGGGGGAGTGCCAGGGAGCACGAGTTGATCCAGAAGACCCTGGAGCAGATCGACGTGGAGGGCCCGGAGGACGCGACGGTCGTCGTCTACACGCTGGA
>CAZDHR010000018.1:9893-15344 GCA_964505295.1 uncultured Planctomycetaceae bacterium | reverse complement strand
CGCCACGCTGACCACCGACACGACCGATCCGCAAAAGCTCACGGCGTTGGCCACGGCGAGGGATCACGAGACGATCGCGGGCATTTTGGAAGATATTGACGTCGAGTCGCCGGCCGAGACCACGTCGAGGGTAGAGGTTTACACCCTGGAAGGGCTCGATACCAGGACCGCTTCGCTGGCACTCCAGTTTCTCGGAAGCGCGATCCCCAGTGCCCGTTTCACCATGGGGGTGGAGCCGGGCCAGGTGGTCGCGTGGGCGTCGCCCAAGGATCACGACCGGATCGATCAGTTAGTCGAGCAACTGATCAAGAAGGCGCCGCCGGAGAAGGCCCTCAGGGCCGTGGTCTACGGCCTCAAGTCGATCACCGCGCAAAGCGCCATGGCGGTCCTCCAGACGGCCGTTCCCGAGGCCGATTTCAACGCCGGCGAGGACCCGCAAACGCTGATCGCCTGGGCGCGGCCTTCCGACCATGAGGTGATCGAGAACGTGCTGGAGAAGATCGACATCGAGGCGCCGGCCGAAACCACCTCTCGTGCGCAGGTCTATACGCTGGAGGGCATCACTGCGGCCAGCGCCTTGCAGGTCCTCCGGACTTCGATCCCGCAAGCCCGAATCACCCTGGGCACCGACCCACAACAGCTCGTCGTTTGGGCCCGCCCCGCCGACCACAAAATCATCCAGGAAATGGTCGACCAGATGGCCGCCGCGGCGACCGATGAGGAAATGGCCCGCACGCCCGAAGTCTACACCGTCGAATCGATCACCATGTCGACGGCGATGCAGATTGTCGGACAAGCCGTGCCCGAGGCCCAGCTTTCGGCCGGCGCCGAGCCGGATCAGTTCATCGCGCTGGCCCGGTCGAGGGACCACGAGCTGATCCGCAAGACGCTCCAGAAGGTCGACGTCAAAGGGCCGGAAGACGCCGTCCCGATAGTGTATGCGCTGGAAGGAATGGATTCGCGTTTCTCGTATTACACGATGCGATTCCTCCGCGACGCCGTCCCCAACGCCAACTTCACCATCGGCGCCGATCCGCAGCAACTCGTCGTTTGGGCCCGGCCGAAGGACCACGAGGAGATTGCCCAACTCGTCAAGGAGCTGACCAAGAAGGTGCCGGAGCTGACGCCGCAGGCACTGGTGTACACGCTCGAGTCCATCAGCCCCGACAGCGCGATCCAGACCCTTCAGCAGACGATTCCCGACGCGACGTTCACCACCGACGAGGGCTCGCAGAAGCTGACGGCGGTCGCCCGGCCGGCCGATCACGAGATGATTGAGCGGATCCTCAAAGAGATCGACGTCGAGGAGCCTGCCGACGCGGCCTCCAGCGCGGTCGTCTACACGCTCGAATGGATGGACCCGAGCACGGCCATCCAAGTGCTCGAGTCGGCCGTCCCCGATGCCCTGTTCAACGAAGGGACCGAGGCGAACCAGTTGATCGCCTGGGCCCGGCCGGCCGACCATGAGAAGATCCAAAAGGCCCTGGACGAGATCGACGTGGAAGGACCGGCCGACGCGGCGGTCAAAGTGGTCGCCTATCCGCTGACGGGCATGGAGTCGCGCAGGGCGTACTACGCGCTTATCTTCATTCGGGACGCAGTCCCCGAGGCAACCCTGACGCTCAACTCCGACTCCAGCCAACTGATCGCCTGGGCCCGACCGAGAGATCACGAGCGGATCGCGGAGCTGATCGAGCAGGTGCTCCACGAGCCGCCCGAGCTCGCCCGAAAGACGGTTGTCTATGCGCTGAAGTGGATTACCGCCGAGAAAGCGACGCGATTTCTCGAGGAGGTGGCACGCGGGGCCGACTTCAGCACCGGGGAAGACCCGCAGCAGTTGATCGCTTTTGCTCGCCCGGCGGAGCACGAAGTCATCGCCGGCACGCTCAAGGAGATCGACGTCGAGCCGTCGCCGGAGACGACCACCCGGGCCGTCGTCTACGCCCTGAAGTCGATCAGCCCCGATAGCGCCATGGAGACCCTCGAAGAGGCGGTGCCCAGCGCGAGCTTCACGACCGACGAGGGCTCGCAGAAGCTGACCGCGCTGGCCCGGCCGGCCGATCACGTGATGATCGAGCGAATCCTCGAGGAGATCGACGTCGAAGAGCCGGCCGACGCGGCCTCTAGCGCGGTGGTGTATACGCTGGAGGTCGTCAAGGCCGCCACGGCAATCGAGATCCTCCAGCAGGCCGTGCCCGACGCCTCGTTCAACGAGGGCTCGGAGGCCAACCAGTTGATCGCCTGGGCCCGGCCGAAGGACCACGAGATCATCGAGCGGGCGCTCCAGCAGATCGACGTCGAGGGCCCGGCCGACAAAGTGGCCCGGCCCGTCGTCTATCCGCTGGAAGACATGACACCGCAGAGGGCCTACTACGCTTTGCGTTTCCTCCAACAGGCCGTTCCCGAGGCGGAGATTACGCTGAGCGCTGATGGGAGCCGGCTGATCGCCTTTGCCACGCCGAAGGACCACGAACTTCTCGACCAGCTTGTCCAACAGCTCAACGAGGAGCCGCCCGAGCTGGCCCGCCAGGCGGTGGTCTACGATCTCCAAGTGATCACGGCCACCGAGGCCATGATGCTCTTGCGTCAGGCGGTGCCGATGGCCGACCTCAGCGCCGGCGCCGAGCCGAGCCAGTTGGTCGCCTGGGCACGGCAGTCGGATCAAGAGAAGATCGTCCGTATCCTGGAGAAGATCGATCGAGAAGGACCGGCGGAGACGGCCGCCACGGCGAGAATCTACTCCCTGGAAGGGCTCGATTCGCGCAGCGCGATGTTCGCCACCCGGTTCCTGATGCAGACGGTCCCGGACGCGAAGTTCAGCCCCGGCGCCGAGCCGGCGCAGATCGTCGCCTGGGCCCGCCCCAAGGACCACGAGCTGATCGCCGAGCTGGTCAAGCAGCTCGTTGAAGAGCCGCCCGAGCTGGCCCGCAAGGCGGTCGCGTACGACCTGAAGTACGCTACGGCCACCAGCGCGATCCAGGCCCTCCGTTCCGCCGTGCCCGACGCGTCGCTCAGCCCCGGCGCGGACGAGAACCAGGTGGTTGCCTGGGCCCGGCCGGACGAGCACAAGAAGGTCGAAGAGCTTCTGAAGGAACTCGACCGGGAGCCGTCGCCCGAAACCGAGCCCAGCGCCAAGGTGTATACGCTGGAAGCGGCCGACGCGGCCGAGGCGATGCGGGTGCTGCGCACCGCCGTGCCCCAGGCCCGGCTGAGCATCGGTGCCGAGCCGCACCAGTTGATCGCCTGGGCCCGGCCGGCCGACCACGAGATCATCCAAGAGATCGTCGAGAAGATGGTCGAGAAAGGTCCCGAGGAGCTGGCGTCCAAGGTCGAGGTGTACACCCTAGAGACGACCGACGCGCAGGACGCCATCCAATTCTTGAGCTCGGCCGTCCCCGACGCCGAGTTCTCCGTCGGCACGGACCCCCGCCGCCTGATCGCCTGGGCGCGGCCCCGCGATCACGAGATCATCGAGAGGGCGGTCGAGGCGATGTCGAAGGAGGAGCCGGCGGAGACCGCTCCGCGGGTGGTGGTCTACACGCTGAAGACCGTCGATGCGTCCCGGGGCGTGGAGATCCTCCGAGAGGCCGTGCCCGACGCCCAGCTCACCGTCGGCACCGACGCCCGCCAACTCATCGCCTGGGCCCGGCCCGCCGACCACGAGATCATCGCCGACGCGGTGGAAAAGATGTCCCAGGAAGAGCCGCCCGAAACCCGGCCCCGCGTGGTCCTCTACGATGTCGAGGCCACCGGCGCCGACAACGCGATGCGGTTGCTCCAGGCCGCCGTGCCGGAAGCGGAGCTGGCCGTGGGCGACGATCCCGGAAAACTGATCGCCTGGGCACGCCCCGAAGACCACGAGGTGATCCAGGCCGCCGTCGAGCAGTTCGAGGCCGATAGCTGGCTTGAGGGAAAACGCATCATCTCCGTCTATCCCATTAAGGCCGGCGACGCCGAGTCCCTTGTGCAGGTCTTGGAGCCCGAGCTCAAAGACCACGCGCAGTTCGTCGTCGACTCCGAGCGAAACAGCCTCATCGTCTGGGCCGACGCCAAACACCACGAGGCCATCAACAAGACGATCGAGGAGTTCATCGAGGGCCTGGAAGGCACCCAGGAGACGACCTCCCAGGTCTACCGCTTCCAGTTGGCCGATCCCGCGACGGCCCTCAGCGTGCTCCAGTCGCTGGTGCCCTCGGCCCGGCTCGCGTTGGATCAAAACACCCAAAGCATCGTGGCCAGCGCGCTGCCGGAGGATCATGAGAAGATCCAGGCGACGATCGACGAGATGGAACGCGAAGACGTGAAAGGTCAGCAGCCCGTGCTCCGTATTCACCGGGTCGAAAGCGGCGACGTGGGTAACATCTACAGTTCGCTTTATGCGTTGTTCCGGCGGGATCCCACGGTCCAGCTCAACGTCGATCAGGCCAACGACGCCATCATCGCCATCGCCTCGCCGCTGAAGCACGACAAGATCGACCAGCTCATCCAGGAAGTGGCAAAGGGAGTCCTGCTCGACGCGTCCAACGTGCTTGAGCTCTACTCGATGAAAAACATCGATACGACCTCGGCAATGGAGATCCTCGATACCCTGCTCGAAAAGCGCGGCGCCAAGGTCGACCTGTCGCTCGATTCTTGGAGCAACCAACTGGTGGCCATCGCCCGGCCCGATCACCACGAGCTGATCCGCGAAACCCTCGAGCAACTCCGCCGCGAAGAGCCCGAACTGGAAATCTACGACCTGGAGTACGTCGACCCCGTCTCGGCAGAGATGGCGATCGCCGCCGAGTTCGAGGAAGAGGGCTTCTACGGCGCGCCGCAGGTCGATATCGACCCGATCACCCAGCAGGTCTTCATCCGGGCGAATCCGGAGCAGCACCAGCAAATCCGCCAACTGTTGATCAAGATGGGCGAGACCAAGCTGCAACTGCTCGGCGACCGCAGCACCCGCTCGATGCGGGTCATCCGGTTCCGCGGCGACCTCGAAGGCGCGATCGCCGAGATCCAGCGGATCTGGCCCAAGCTGCGCGAGAACGAGATCCGCGTCGTCACGCCGTCCGCCGCCCTGCCGGCCCCCGGGGAACCCCAACCCAAACCCGAGGCCCCGAAAGCGGCCCCCGCCGAGCCCGAACCCGAGCCGGCAGCCAAGCCCGCAGAAGCCATGCCGGTGGAACCCGCGCCAAAGGAAGCCCCGCCAGCCGAAGCCAAGCCGAAACCAGAGGCCCCGAAAGAAGCCCCTGCCGAGCCGAAGCCCGAGCCGACCACCAAGCCGGAAGAGGCCATGCCCGCAGAAGCCAAACCGGCCGAGCCGGCTCCGAAGGAAGCTCCCCCGGCCGAGGCCAAGCCAAAACCAGAGGCCCCGAAACAAGCCCCTGCCGAGCCGAAGCCCGAGCCGGCAGCCAAGCCGGAAGAGGCCATGCCCGCAGAAGCCAAACCGGCCGAGCCGGCTCCGAA
>CAZDHR010000018.1:0-9793 GCA_964505295.1 uncultured Planctomycetaceae bacterium | reverse complement strand
GGAAGCTCCCCCGGCCGAGGCCAAGCCAAAACCAGAAGCGGCGAAAGAAGCCCCCGCCGAACCCAAACCTGAGCCGGCAGCCAAGCCCGCGGAAGCCAAGCCGGCGGAGTCGGCCCCCAAGGGAGCTCCCGCTGAACCGGCCCCGACCGAAGCGACCTACACGCTCTCCTCGGGCACGGCCGCCGAGGCCATCGAGGCCCTGAAGGAGAAGTTCCCCGCCGCCAAGCTCAGCGCAGGCGATCAGCCGAACCAGCTCGTCGTGGTGGCTAAGCCCGCCGACCACGAGGCGGTCAAGAAAGCCCTGAAGGAGACGTCCAAGGGCGAACCGGCCGAAAAACCCCAAGAGCCTGCATCCAAAGAAACCCCGCCCGCCGAGAAGCCGGCGGAGCCGGCGCCCAAAGAGACTCCACCCGCGCAGAAGCCGGCCGAGCCGGCGCCCAAAGAAACCCCGCCCGCCGAGAAGCCGACCAAGTCGTCCTCGGGCGAATCGGCGTTTCTCGACCCGTGGGAGATCTTTGTCCAGTTCGAGTTGGGCAGCCCCACCGAGGCCGACCAGAGTGCCCCGCCGCCCAAAGAGCAACCGAAGCCAAAGGCAGCCGGGCAGAAAGGGGCGGAGGTGTCCGAGCAATCCCCCCCCGCCGAGCCGCCAGCCGACTCGCCCCCGCCCTTGTATATCGTGATGGGGGAGGGAAGCGTCACGCTCGTGTCCGACGATCCGGAGGCCCTCGACCAGTTCGAGCAACTCCTGCGGACCTTGCTGCCCTCGACCAACACGGTCGGCCGCAACATCAGCGTCTTCGAGCTGAAACACTCCAGCGCGGCGGCCGTGGCCGAGAAGCTCGAAGACCTGTTCCGCTCCAGCCCATACGGCTTCCGCAGGGGGACCGGCTCGGTGATCATCGTGCCGGACGAGCGGATGAACACGATCCTGGTCCAGGGCAGCCGGATCGATCGCGAGACGGTGGAAAGCCTGCTCACCGTCCTCGATTCCGACGAGGTGCCCGACGCGCTGGCCGGCCAGAAGCCGCAGTTGATCCCCATCAAGAACGTCGACGCGGAGCAGATCGCCGAGGTGGTTCAGAGCGTGTTCAAATCGCAGCTCAGCCCGCCCACGAGCCGCAGCCGCGGCGGGCGGACCACGACCTCCGTGCTTTCGGCGCCCCAAGTGGCCGTCGACGAAGGGACCAACTCGCTGGTCGTGATGGCCACCTCGCCGCTTCTGGACGAGATCATCGACCTGGCCGAAAAGCTCGACGAAGAGGCCGGCATGAACCCGGCCCGCCGCGTCAAGATCATCCCGCTCGAAAAGATCAACCCCTCGCGCGTCCAACGGGCGCTGGAGCAGATCCTCAACAAGCCGTCGTCGTCGCGGCGGAGCCGTTAGCCGAGCCTGTGGACTCGAGGACTTCACAGAGCGACAGGCGACACGCGGCCGATTCACACATCCTCTTAACGCGGCCTCCGGCCACAACCAAAAAGGGTTACTGAACAAACCACTGTACAAGATGCGCGCACGGCGCGCGCATCCTACAGACTAAGACTCTAACGACAGCACTCCGCCCCTCGCAATTCTTTGGTGCACAAAGAGTTACGACGCAGGCGTGCCTCCGCCAAGTCGATCTGGTGCCCTCCGGCCGTTGCCACTAGAATACCCCGCCCATCCTATATCCCGGCGGAGGTGTCCTATGGCGACCGGCATGGAACGGAAACAGCACAGGTCCTGGGGGTTGAAGCGCGGGGCTCGAAGGTTCGACGGGAGCCACGCCAGCGTGAGTGAGCCCGACGGGGAGCAAGCCGCCTCCAAGCGCCGGCGCCGATCGCGCGGGCGCTGGCTGGTCGGCGCGCTGGTGGTGCTCGTGGTGCTCCTCTGGCTGGTGCCCACAATCGTCGCCAAGAGCCCGATCTTGAACTGGATCGTCACGTCGGCGGTCGCCGACCTCAAGGGGACGGTCAGGGCCCGCTCCGCCTCGCTCGGGTGGCTCTCCGCGCCGAGGCTTCGCGGGATCGAGATCCGCGACGACCAGGGCGAATCGGTCCTCGAAATCGACGAGATCCGCAGCGACCGCTCCCTGCTGGCGCTCCTCTGGAATTACTCCGACTTGGGTCGAATCCGGCTGGAAAGGCCGACGCTCAACGTCGTCGTACGCAAAGACGGCAGCAACCTGGAGGACGTGCTGGCCTCGTATCTCGCCTCCACCGAAGAGATGCCCGACTCGATGAATCTGGGCGTCGAAATCGTCGACGGGACGGTCTCGGTCCGCGACGCGGGCACGGGGCAGGCCTGGCAGATCGTCGCGTTCGCGCTGGTGCTGGCCAAGCCGGCCGATCCGGCCAAGCCGATCGAGCTTCAGACCTCCGGGATCCTCTCCGACCCCGACGCCCCGGGCCGCTTCTCGGTAAAGCTGAGAATGGCTCAAAGTAATTCGAGCGAGCCGACGTCTCACGCCGCGACCGGATCCGGCGCTCCATCCGGCGACCCCGGGCTGCGCGCCTCACACGAGCTGGCGGTCGAGACCGAAGGCGTCCCGCTGGCGATGTTCCAGTCGCTTCTCGACCGGTTCGGGCTCCAGATGCGAACCGCCGGAGGGCTCTCGACCGACTTCCGCTGCCAATGGGACGGCGAAGAGGCCGCCGGCAAGATGGTCGTCCAGGGCACGGCGTCTGCCGATGATCTCGTGTTGTCGGCACCATCGCTCCAGTCCGATCAGGTGGAGCTGGCACGACTGCGCGCCACGTGCAAGCTCGCCTGGCAGGGCGATCGCGTCGACGTGGAGCGGCTCGTGGTCGATTCCGACGTGGCCAACGCTTCCCTCACGGGCAGCTTCGACCTGCCGGAGGGCGATACGGCCAGCCTGCTCCGCCGGCTCCCCGCCCAGACGTTCGAGGTGAGCGGACGCGTCGACCTTGCCCGGCTGGCCGAAATGCTTCCCCGCACGCTCCGCATCCGCGAGGGGACGCAAGTGACCTCCGGGCAATTGCAGGTCGCCGCGGCCAGTCGTCGCGGCCCGGAAGGGATGAGCTGGGAAGGGACCATCGAGGCGAGCGACCTGGCGGCCGAGAATCAGGGTCGCCGGCTCGCCTGGCGCCGGCCCGTGCTGGTGAGCCTCAAAGCCCACGACGGCCCCCAAGGGCCAATCGTCCAGACGCTTCGGTGTGACTCCGACTGCCTCACGCTCAACGCGGCCGGCAGACCGGAACGGTTGACCGCCTCGGCCACCTTCGACCTCGACCGATTGGCCGAGCAGTTGGGCGATTTCGTCGATCTCGGCGCGGTTCGCCTGGCCGGCGACGGCTGGGCCCAGTTCCACTGGGAGCGGCCCGACGCCGGGGATTTCCGGACCGACGGCGAGCTCCAAGTCCGCAATCTCACGCTGGCGATCCCCGATCGGCCGTCCTGGACCGAAGAGAGCCTGGTGGTCAACGTCTCGGCGAGCGGCCGCACCGACTTCACCGCCGATACACGCGTCGATAGCGCCACGGTGGCGATCCAAGCCGGGGACGACCGCCTGACGGCGCGACTCATGCAGCCGGTTTTGGACGTCCGCGACGGCGGAGTCTGGCCGGTCGAGGTCCGCTCCCGCGGAGAGCTCGCCCGATGGCCGCCGCGGATCAGCCCTTGGATCGCCCTGGGCGACTGGAGCCTGGCCGGCTCCTACGAGTTGGCGGTTCAAGGGACGGGCTCGGCGGAGGCGATCCGGGTGGACCACGGACGGCTTGCGGTCGCCGAGCTAGCGATCGAAGGGCCGGACCTGCACGTGCGCGAGCCCCAGGCCGAGCTGATCGTTGCGGGCCGTTGGAGCCGGGGCCGGGGGCGATTGGAGCTCGATTCGGCCGCGTTGACTTCCCCCAGCCTGTCTGCCCAGGCCGAAAAGGTCGTCTGTGCGTTCGCGGAGGACGGCCCGCCGGAACTGCTGGGAACCGTCACGTTTCGGGGAAGCCTGGACCGGCTCCGCGAGTGGACGCTCGATCCGGCCCAGCCGCCCGAGTGGCACGTTTTGGGCCGTTTCTCGGGCAAAGCGGAGCTGCGGCATTCGGGCGGCACGACCGCGGCCCAGTTCGACGCGACGATCGACGACCTGGTTGCCACGCACCAGTCGGGCCAGCAGTTCGACGAGTCGCAGATTCGCTTCTCCGGCCAAGGGACCTATGACGCCGCCGGCCGGCTCGTCCGTCTCCAGCAGGCGCAGCTCAGCTCCGGCACCGTGGGGCTGCGCGCAGCCGGCGAGATCGCCCTGGAGGAAGAGCAAACCGGCCTCCGGCTCGGCGGGCATCTCGATTACGACATGGAGAAGATCTCGGAGCTTCTGAGTGCGTATACGGGAACGGAAGTCCGTTTCGCCGGGCAGGGGTCGGGCCCGATCACGTACCAAGGCCCGCTCGCTCCGGACGGGGCCCAAGCCACGGCCGCCGTGCGCTGGACGCGGGGCCAGGTGTACGGGTTTTCGGTGGGGCCCGGGGAGCTTGCGGCCAGCCTTTCGGGCGGCGTGCTCCAGGTCCAGCCCTTGGATTTGGCCGTCAGCGACGGGCGCGTGCGGCTTGCCCCGCTGGTGCGGATTGCCCCCGAGCCGGCGGAGTTGCACGTCCAGCCGGGCCGCGTGGTCGAAGGCGTGCGGATCAACCGGCGGATGTGCGACAGTTTCCTTCAGTACATCGCCCCCGCGCTGGCCGGCGTGGCCACGGCGGAAGGACGGTTTTCCATCGAGCTCGACGCGTGCCGCATCCCGCTGGCCAACCCCGAGCAAGGCGAGCTGACCGGCCGGATGATCGTTCACTCCGTCCGCGTCGGGCCCGGCCCGATGATCTACGAGCTGGCCGTCCTGTTGGGCCGCGCCGCGCCGGCGAACCTCACCCGCGAGTCGGTCATCTCGTTCCGCCTGGCCGGGGGGCGCGTCTATCACAGCGGTCTGGAGCTGGTGTTTCCCGACTTGACGATCCGCACGCACGGCTCGGTCGGCCTGGATCAATCGCTGGAGTTGATGGCCGAGATGCCGGTCCCACCCAAGTGGCGGGGAAAACACGAGCTGCTCGACTCGGCCCTGCGCAACCAGATCATCCGCGTGCCGATCGGCGGCACGCTCAGCAAGCCGCGACTCGACCGCAAGACGCTCGAACAGCTCAGCCAGCGGTTTCTGGAAAACGCGGCCCGAAACGTGCTCCAGGACGGGCTCAACCGGGGCCTCCAGCAGTTGTTCGGCCCGCAGCCGGGGGTAAGATAAAGGGCAGAACCGGGCCGGCCTTGCAACGGCCTCCCAACAGGGCCCCGGGGTACGGATCGTACGCCGCCCGGGCGGGTCTCGTGCCGGGAGACCTTCGCCCCGCAATCCGCGAAACGCCCACCATGAAGCTCGTCCTCCTCGGCACGACCGGATATCACGCCAACGATCGGCGACACACCCCCTGCATCCTGCTCCCCGAATGCGGGATCATGCTCGATGCGGGCACGGGGACCTTTCGCGCCCCGGACTATCTCCAGACCTCGGAGCTGACCATCCTGCTCACCCACGCCCACCTGGACCATGTGGTCGGGCTGACCTACCTGTTCAACGTCATCCGGGCCCATCCATTGGATCGGATCGTCGTCCGCTCGAGGGCGGACTACCTGGCGGCGATCGACGAGCACCTCTTCTCCGACGCGCTCTTTCCCAAGAAGCCCCCGATGGACTTCCTGCCTCTCGGCGACCGAGAGGAAGCGCTGCCTTCCGAGGGCCGACTGACCCATTTCCTCCTCAAGCACCCGGGCGGGTCGATCGGCTATCGGCTCGACTGGCCCGGCCACTCGATGGCCTACGTGACCGACACGACCGCCGATGTCGACGCCGACTACGTCGGGCGGATCCGCGGCGCGGACCTCCTCGTCCACGAGTGCTACTTCTCCGACGCCCACGCCGACTGGGCCCGGCGGACCGGCCACAGTTGGACCACGTCGGTGGCCCAGGTAGCGCGAGAGGCCGGCGTGGGCCGCCTCGTCCTGACCCACCTCAACCCCCTCTCCTCCGACGACGACCCGATCGGCCTCGACGTCGCCCGCGCCATCTTCCCCCAAACCGAAATCGGGGAGGACTTGATGGAGCTGGAGTTCTAATCGCCCGGCGGCGTTCGTCACCCCGTCGCGATCACTCCATACTCTCGGAGCGCCTCCACGAACCGGTCGATCGCGTACCAGAGGACCACGACGACCACGACCGTGAAGATTACGACGAGCACGGTCAGGAAGACCTTCCAGCCGCGCGAGAACTTCGGGCTTCGCCAGAGCACCGGGAAGGCCAGCGGCCCGATCGCCGCGAAGAGCAACACCAGCACGGCCCAGCGGCTCTCGGCCACGTCGCGGCGAGGCGGGGGGCGGTCCGGGCGCTCGGAGACCAACTCCGGGGTGATCAGCCCGTCGGGGGACTGCTCAGCCGCCCGAGTCGCTTCGGCGTGCGTCGGGACGCCGCAATAGGGACAAGCGGCGTCGCCAGGGTCGATCTCGGCACCGCACCGCGGGCAGACGATCTTGCGGGCGTCGTGGGCACTCATGGCAACGGTTCGGTGTGGCGGGGGGGACGGTGCCGGCTTCCCGTCGCGCGGGCGGAGTCCCGTGCTTGGCTCTTGTGTGCAATATACACCGGGCACGCCGCTGGAGCGAACGGGCGGACTGCCGGGCCCCCTCGATTGCCCATCTTTCCCATTCTCCGTTGACCCGAATCGCCCCGTCTGCTACAAAACCCCGTTTTCTTGCGCGCTCCGCGCTCGGTTGGCGACAAGGATGAGGGTCCCATGTATCGGCGACACGGAAACAAGCTCGCCTTGGTCTTTCTGGCCTGCGATTTGGCGATCACCGCGGTCGTTTGGATCGGGGCGTACGTCCTGCGGTTCACCGTTTGGCCCTCGCCCGACGGCGTCCCCGACTTCCCTGTGGTGCTCGGGGGGTTGCCGATGGTGTTGGTGTTGGCCGCGGTGTCGTACCGGCTTTGCGGGCTGTACGAGATCCACCGGCTCCGCCAGCTCCCCCGGGAGTTGGGCGTGGTGTGCAAGGCCAGCGCGCTGGTGTTTCTGCTGGCGATCACGGCCACCTTCTATCGCCGCGACCTGTACGAGTCGCGATTGGCCCTGGGGCTGTTCGTGGTGCTGAACCTGTTCGGACTGACGCTGGCCCGGCGAGTCATCTGGCGAGCGCTCAAGGTTCTGCGCGGCCACGGGCTCAACTACGGCCGGGCGGTGATCGTGGGGAGCGGGCGCCACGGGCAACGGGTGGCCCGGACCATCCGCAGCAACCAGTGGACGGGGCTGGAGCTGGTCGGCTTCGTCGACGAGCCCGATCGGCCCGAGCCGCAGATCCTGCCGCGTCTGGGCGGCGTGGGCGAGCTGGAGCGGATCGTGGACGAGCACGACGTGGACCACGTCTTCGTCGCCCTGCCGGCTTCTCGCTTGGGGGAATTGCCGGGCGTGTACAAGGCGCTGGCCAACGTGCTGGTCGAGGTGCAACTCGTGCCGGAGGTCCCGAATCTGGCAGGCATGCGCCTCCAGATGCTGGAGATCGACGGCGTCGCCTTCCTCAGTCTCCGCGAAAACCCCCATTGCGGCTGGGCCCGGCCGGCCAAGCGGACCATGGACCTGGTGCTGGCCGCTGCGGCGCTGGTCCTTCTCTCGCCGCTGATGGCCGCGCTGGCCCTGGCGATCAAGCTCACCACCGGCGGCCCCGTCTTCTACCGCCAAGCGCGGACCGGCCTGGGTGGACGCACCTTCGGCATGCTCAAGTTCCGCAGCATGCGCCCCGACGCGGAGCGAGAGACCGGCCCCGTCTGGGCTGCCCGCGACGACGATCGCTGCACCCCCCTGGGCCGCTTCATGCGCCGCTGGAGCCTGGACGAGCTACCCCAACTGTTCAACGTCCTGGCCGGCCACATGAGCCTGGTCGGCCCCCGGCCCGAGCGGGGCGTGTTCGTCGAGCGATTCCGCAAGCAGATCCCCAACTACGCCCAGCGCCATCAAGTCAAGGTGGGCATGACCGGCTGGGCCCAAGTCAACGGCTGGCGCGGCAACACCTCGCTCCGCCACCGCGTCCAGTGCGACCTCTACTACATCGCCAACTGGTCCCTCGGGCTCGATCTGAAGATCCTGCTGCTCACCCCCCTGCGCGGGCTGAGACACCGGAACGCGTATTAACGCGGGTCCCTTCTTCAATCCGGGCCGAGCATTTCGGGATTTGCTCGCCGCCGAGACGGTTCTCGATTGACAACACGCGTCCGGCGGTCAAACTAGAATCGGACGCGCGGTCGAGTCGCGGGTCGCACGCCGCCCGATTGAGCCTGCCGGATCGTTTCTTCCACTTGGGAACTTGGGGAGCGGATTGATGAGGGATCGCAAACGCAAGACGACCGATACCCGAGCGGCGGTTATTTCCCGCCGGGATTTTCTGAAGGCGTCCGAAGGGCTCGCCCTTGCCGGCGCGTCGGCCAACCTGACATGGCTGGACGACGCCGCCGCGGCTCCCGACGCGGCGCCCGCCCGGTGGAAGCCGGCCGATCCGCCCAACCGGCCCCTCGGCCAGGCCCAGGGCATCTTGCCCGGACGCGTGGCGTGGATTCACGACCCCGAGGTGGCCAAGTGGGACGGCGACACCGCGAGCGGCGCGTGGTTCGAGGACCGGTTCACCGACGCGGCCCTGGCCGACTCCATGCTCAGCAAGACCCTCCGGCTGGTCACCGGGGCGACGACCGACGCGGCGGCCTGGAGGGCGCTCTTCGGCCATTTCAACCAGACGCACGGGCGGGGTAGCGCGGGCTACCGGCCCGGCGAGAAGGTGGCCGTGAAGCTCAACCTGAACTGCTCCACCAGCCGGGAGGCCAAGACCACGCACGGCTCGTACAACACGCCCCAGTTGACCATCGCGCTGTTGCGTCAACTGGTGAAGCAGGCCGGCGTGCGCCAGAGCGACCTCGTCGTCTATGACGCCTCGCGGTTCGTCAACGACTCGGTCTTCTTCCCGGCTCACGCGGAGTTCCCCGGCATCCGCTTCGAGGACCGCGACGGCGGCGACGGCCGGTTCCGGGTCGAGCCCGATAAGAACGTCGCCCTCCACTTCGGCGATCCGTCGACGCCGGACCACGGCAAGACGTTCCTGCCCGCCTGTGTCACCGGCGCGACGTACCTGGTCAACGCGTCGGTGTTCAAGGGGCACAGCCTGGCGGCTGTGACGCTCTCGACCAAGAACCACTTCGGCTCGGTCTATCGCGAGGACCCGGGCCCGCGCGACCCGCACAAGGGCTGGAATCCGAGCCACATGCACGGCTCGATCATGGTCCGCAAGCGCCCGATGGGCACGTACAACGCCCTGGTCGATCTCTTGGCCCACAAGGACCTCGGCGGCAAGACGATCCTCCACCTGATCGACGCCTTCTACGCCACGCCGCACCAGTCCGTGCTGCCGGAGAAGTGGCGGTCTTCGCCATTCGACGGCCACTGGACGGCCAGCGTGTTCGCCTCGCAGGACCCGGTGGCGTTAGAGTCGGTGGCGGTCGACTTCTTCGCGGCCGAAGAGACGGCCAAGCTCATGGTCGGCGCGGTGGACAACTACCTGCACGAGGCGGCCCTTGCGCATCAGCCGCCCTCCGGCACCCGCTACGACCCCGCCGGCGACGGCACGGCGCCCCAAAGCCTGGGCGTCCACGAACACTGGAACAGCCCCGAGAAGAAGCAGTACTCGCGCAATCTGGGCACGGGAAAGGGGATCGAGCTGGTGAAGGGGTAGCGATCGGCCTTCCGTAGCAGGCACACGGCGTGTGGGCTGCTAAAACCGGCCGTCATTGACGGG
>CAZDHR010000017.1:0-35313 GCA_964505295.1 uncultured Planctomycetaceae bacterium | reverse complement strand
CGTTCCCAGGCGGAGCCTGGGAACGAGGGCCTCCTCTCCCCCGCCGCGTACGCCGCGCTTCAAACGCCTTCCGAGATATTCACCCAATCGACGCCGATCTTCCGCGCCGCGTAGCCGATTTTCCGGAGATGGTCGCCGTAGACCATCATCCAGTGGGAGTCGCGCACTTCATAGAGGAGCTTCTGCCAGTCGCCCTCGATTTCGACGTCCTGCTGGGTGCGGCAGATTTCGTGGAAGGGGTTTCGGCGGATGATGCCCTTCATGCCGACCCAGCGGCCGGTGGCGTACTCGGGATCGATGAAGGTGACAGTCTGGCCGACCGTCATGTCGACCTTGGGCGCGGCCCCGGCGTCGGACTCGTAGTGGGTCATGATCTCGGCCGGCTCGTACTTGGTGCCGTCCATGCGCCGCGGGGCGCTGCAATGGGCGCAGGTGACGATCCCCTTGTGGGGGAACGTCGAGTTGTGCATGAAGACCGGCGTGCCGGCGATGTAGTGGAGGAAGATCCCACACGGCACGATCACGAAATCCGATTCGCAGAAGGCGAGCAGGCCCTCGTCGTTGAGCCAGGTCAAGGGCATGCAGGGGGTCGTGTCGGCGATGGGGAGCACGCGGCTCATGCAGCCTCGGATCGTGAACGCCGGGGCCTCGTGCTCGCGCATCCACGCCTTGAAGATATCGTAGAGCAGGAAGGCGTTGGTGACGTAGCGCTTCTCGGTGGCCAGCTTCGTGTTGGGTAGGGCGAGGGACGCGTCCGGGCGATTGTCGGCGCGGGCCACGAGATGGGCGTCGCTCTTGGCCCGGTTGAACCGCTCGATGAGGTCGTCGTAGCTCGTGTCGATGATCTCCAGCTCGTACTTCTCCCGGGCGACCGTGGGCGCTTGGGGATCGTACTTCCCCCCTGCCCCGCCGAGGGCGACGATCCGCTGGCCGATGAAGTTCTTGAGCGCGTAAAGGGCCCGAAGCCGCCAGAGGACTTCCCCGTAGTCGTCGACGACCGCGTCGTGGACGGTCGGGCCGCCGTGGTTTCGGGCGCTGTTTTGGCGGACCTCCTCGTCGGTTTGCTTCTTGAGGTACCGGGTGCTGAGGGCTTCGTACCAGTAATAGAGCGGGCCCGACTCGTGGCGCACGAAGATCAGCGTGTCCTTTTCCGGCTTCGCGGCGAAGCACGCCTTGAGCAGCGCGCCCGACCCGGTCGCCGGATAGACCATCACGGCGTCGTAGTCGGTCTGGTGTAGCTTGGCCGCTTCTTCGACCGACGTGACCTTCACCAGCGGGAGCACCTCCAGGGGGAACCCGGCCCCGGCGGGCAGGGCCTTTAGCTTCCGGTCGATTCGACCCATCTCCTCCGCGGCGGCGGCGGGCGTGTTGATCCGCCCCCACGATCGCCACGAAGCGTGTTTGCGCCGCTCGAACGTCGTGTGCATGAGAACCGGCTGGACCTTGAGCGGCTTTCCGGTGACCACGGGCGGTCGCTCGGGGTCCCAGTCGTCGGCGCCCGCGGCGGCACGCGCGGAACCGTGAAGCGCCAACGCCCCGCCGGCGATCCCCGCGGCCGACAGCCCGGCAAACTGCCTTCGACTCATGCGATCGTCCGACATCGTAGCCTCCTCGCTCCAATAGGTCTGACGGCGGTCCGGCGGCCAACGGGCACGTCCCCATCGGCTCGCCGGTCTCTCGAAGCACGTGTCCCCCCGGCACGCGTGCCAGTGTACCGCCGCCGGCCGGCGACCGCAACGATAGGGCCGATTCGCCGTGATTTGATTCCCAGCGTGTCGCCGGCTTGTTACAATGGGCCCGGAAGCAGGTCAAGCCACGGTGTTATCGGGAGACGCATCATGGGTGGAAGACGAGCGTGTTGGATGGTCATGGCCGGCGTGGTCGCGGTGGCGAGCGCGGGCGGTCCGGCGGCGTCGCGAGGTGAGTCGCCCGAACAGGCCAAGGCCCGGGAGGTTGTCGAGCGGCTCAAGACGACGCGGATCGTCAGCATCCAGGACTACGACAAGATCAACGCCATCGACCAGGAGGGGATGGCCGGCGTGTGGGGCAACTCGCCGGTCAAGCAGTACGATCGAGAGTACCGGCCGCGGCTCGAGGAGTACTTGGGCATCCAGCTGATCCTGGTCCGGTCCGACGAGCTATTGGCCGAGATGGCCAAGGTGGCCGACGAGGACGCCGAGCGGCTCGCCGATACGTGGATCCGCGAGGCCACGGAAGTGAAACACGTCAAGCGGAGCGACGTCGTGCGCCCGGCCTACCTGTACTTCGCGTTCAAGGCGCTATTGAAGAAGTACGACGCGGCGGCGATCACCTACGACAGCGCCACGCTGACGCTCTCCGACCAGAAGGTGAACGCGTGGACGCCGCTGGCGATCCTGGAGCTGAGTAAGGAGCACATTCCGTGCGTCTGCCAGAGCCACGTCGATTGCCTGGTGACGCTGGTGATCGGCAGTTGGCTGACCGACGATCGCCAGGGGTTTATGGGCGACGTGCTCAACGACTGGGCTTTTCCGCCCGTCGCCGATCGGCCCGAGCACGTGATCGTGATCGGCCATTGCGGCGCGCCGATCACGCCCAAGGGGAAGGATCGCATCCCGTATCTGATCCGCGACCATATCCACAGCAACAAGAAGTGGTTCGGCCCGGAAGACGTCCCCACGGCGACCACGGTGCGCTGGCCGGCCGACGAGGCGGCCACCGTCGTGAAGTTCGACGTCTACCGCAGGAAGGTCTCGGCCTTTGGCGCCACGGTGCTGGACGGCAATCTGCTGTTCGACGACTTCGACAACCGCATCTGCCGCAACAAGATGGTGGTCCGCATTCACCATCCCGATCGGTGCTACCTGCTCCCCTCGGATCCGAAGGGCGGCGCGTTCCGAAACTGGTGGGGAAGCTGGGGCTGTCACCAGGTGGCGTTCTACGGCGACCTGAGGCCGAAGCTCGATGAGTTCGCGGCGCTTGTGGGGTTTGAGGTGGTGGGGGATGGGGGGTGAGTGGTTGATGGTTAAGGGTTGAGGGTTAAGGGTTGAGGATTGAGGGTTGAGGATTGAGGATTGAGGGTTGAGGATTGAGGGTTGAGGATTGAGGGTTGAGGGGGGGCTTTTTTGGGTGAGTGGTTGGCGATGAAGAGCGGGGTTCTGACATTCCTGGTGATTGGGGTCGGTGTTCTGGGCGTGCCGGGACGGCGGGCGGTGGTGGGGCGAGCCGCTCCGATCGCCGGGCCGTCGGGGCCGAGGGTCGTCGTCGACCGGGAAGAGCACGACTTCGGCGGGATCGACGTGGGCGTGACGGGACGCCACGCGTTCGTCTTCACCAACCCCGGCGACGGGCCGCTGGTGCTCCAGCGCGGGCGGTCGACCTGCGGGTGTTGCACGTGCGCGTGCGCGGTCGGGCTGCCCGAGGGGCCGATCGCGCCGGGCGGGTCGGCCGACGTGACGCTCGAGTGGACGTCGAAGCTCTACGTGGGCCCGTTCCGCCAGACGGCCACGATCTGCACGAATGATCGCGACCGCCCGGAAGTGACGCTCCGCGTGGCCGGGCGATTCAAGGGCCCGGTGGGGGTCGTGCCCTCGATGCTGCGTCTGAGCCGCGTCGCGGAGGGCCGACCAGCGACGGCCGAGGTTCGTCTGTACAACTACCTCGACGAGCCGCTGGAGATCGTCGGCTACGAGTGCGCCGATCCGCTCACGGCCGCGCACTTCGATGTCGCGTGGGAGCGGATTCCGGCGGACGAAGCACGTAAGGAGACCGACGCTCGCGGCGGCTACCGGTTGCGGATCACGATCCGGCCGGGCATGCCGCGGGGGGCGTTTCGACAGCGGATCGTGCTCGAGACGAACGTCGAGTCGGCCCGCAGGGTGGAGTTGCCGGTCGAGGGCGTGGTGGCCGGCGACGTCTCGATCGTCGGCTTCGGATGGAGCGCCCCAACCGGCGTGCTCTCGTTCGGCCGGGTGAAGCGAGCTCAGGGCGCCGAGCGGACGCTGATGGTCATCGCCCGAGGGCCGCATGCCGAGCCGATGAAGCTGAAGGCCGTGGAGGTCGTTCCGGATGTCCTCGCGGTGAAGCTGGGAGAAACGGCCTACTCCGAGTCGAGCGCGGTGAGCCAGACCCGGCTGACCGTCCGGATTCCGCCGGGGGCGGCCCCGGCCGCGCACCTTGGGCCGCGAGAGGGGAAGCTGGGGCGGATCGTCCTCGAAACGAGCCATCCCCACGCGCCCCGGCTCGAGATCCGTGTCCGCTTCGCGGTGGAAGAGTGAGGGCGTTCCCAAGAGACTGCCACATTCGTAACTGTTCAGCCATCTGAAGGAAGGTGTAAGAAGAGGGAAAACGGGAAGAGGGGAAGAAGGGAAACGAGAAATCTCAAAGCTAGAGCAGACCAGAATGACATCAATCTGCCTTTTCCGTTTTCCCCCTTTCCCCTTTCCCCTTTTCCCTTATACACATGGAGTCACTCCATTTCGCGGAGGTGTTACCCACGTTCAGAGAGAAGAAAGGACCGTAACATGAAACGACCAGCAGCCACCGTTCGGGCCGTCGCTTCTGCCATCGTCATTCTCGCCCTCGGCTCGATCGCCCAAGCGGCCGACGAGGAGGGCTTCAAGTCGATGTTCAACGGAAAGGACCTCACGGGCTGGGAGGGGAAGCCTGGCGGGTGGTGGGTTGAAGAGGGGACGATCACGTCGGAGAGCACGAAGGAGAAGCCCTGCGTCAAGCATCATTACCTGTATTGGAAGGGCGCCGAGCCGGGCGATTTCGTCCTTCGGCTGAAGTACAAGCTCGTCGGCGGGAACTCAGGGATCCAGTTTCGCAGCCAGCGCCGGCCGAACTTCGACACCTGGGGCTACCAGGCCGACATGGAGGCGGGAAAGCAGTGGACCGGCTGCCTGTTCCAGCACACGCGCGGCGGCGTGGTGATGCGGGGGAAACGCGCGGTGATCTCCGAGGACGGGAAACGCCGCGAAGAGGAGTTCGCCCCCGGCGCCGAATTGCAAAAGGTCGTCAAGCCGAACGACTGGAACGACTACGAGATCGTCGCTGAGGGGAGCAAGGTCGTGCTCCGCATCAACGGCGAGCTGATGTGTGAAGTCGACGATCGCGACGCGAAGCTGGCCTGCCGCAAGGGGATCATCGCCCTGCAAATGCACCCCGGCCCGCCGATGAAGGTGCAGTTCAAGGACCTGCGGATCAAGATCCTCGATTGACGTCCGTTCCGACTGCCGTTTCGCCCGAATTGCGGCGTCCCAAGGTTCCGCGGCTTCACGAACGGGAGAATGCCGGATGTCTTCACGAGGATGCTTGTCGGCCGTCCTGGCGACGTTGCTTGTTGGCGTGCTCCAGGCGGCGGAGCCGGGCGGGTTCGAGTACGTGCCGCTGGACGACTTCGAGGACGCGTCGGCATCGAAGTGACGGGAGGCAAACGCCTAGTTGGATTGTGGGGCACGTTTCCCAACGTGCCTTTGGGTTGTAAGGCGCGTTGGAAACGTGCCCCACGTTGCGCTGCCGATCGTTAGGGGCCCGCGTGGAAGTTGGCCACGGCTTCCGACGTGCGGAGGTATCGCCGGTAGATGCGAAGCCGTTTGATCTCGCCGTGGAGCGACGGGGCCACGCGGAGCTTGCCCGAGCCGCGCACGTCGCGCAGTGCGTCGGCGTAGCGTCCCCAGCCATAGTCGCGGGCGTCGCCGCCGTCGCAGAATTGGCCGTCGACGAGAAAGCTGATGATCCCGGGGCCCGCGTCGACGATCACGGCCACGTGGTGGAGCTTGCCGGGTTGGAGCACGCCGGGATCGCAGTCCCACGCGGCCTTGGCTTTGCCGTCCGCAAGCTCGACGCGTAGCATGCCGTTCTCGGCGGTCACGAGGGCGAGGCCGCCCGCTTCGGCCGTGCGCGAGTCGACGAGGACCTGGCCGGGGGTCAGATCGTCGAGGCGGACCCAGAAATCGAGCGAGAGGCCGCCCGACTCGTCGACGTCGAGGCTTTCAGGAAGGTCTGCTTCGCCCGGCTGGAGCTGATCCGCCCCCAGCTCGAGCACCAGGCCCTCGCGAGCGACGCTTTTGCACTCCCCTTGGCTCCAAAGGCCCTCCAGCAGGCGCTTGTCGATCTCATGCACCCGGGCGATCGTCTTCTGGGTCTCCGTAACCCAGTAGCGCCCGTCCTGCTCGATCAGGTCGGGGTAGCTGGTCCGAACGCTGGGATTGGGATCGTAGAGCAGGATCTCGGGCTGCGACCAGTGGATGTGGCCGTCCCGTTCGACGCCGCCGGAGATCCACGCCGGGTTGCGGTTCGAGAAGCCGTTGTTGCTCTTGTCGCTGTGGTTGTGATACCAGAAGAGGAAATGGCCGTTCTTGCACCGCCAGATGCGGGGACACGCCCGGGGTGTTTTCATCCCGCGGCCGCCGGGCGTGTAGGTGGCGTGGACCGGCTTGGTCCAGGTGTGCCCGCCGTCGCGGCTGTAGGCGTGGAACGCATAGCCGGTGACCGTGCGATACATGCAATAGAGCGAGCCGTCGTCCAAGGCGACCAGGTTCTGCTCGGCGTGGATCTCGCCGAACTCGGGGTCGCGCAGACCGCGATCGCCGTCGGGCAAGAGCTGCCATTCGATCTTCTCCGGGTCGGGCTCGGTGAGGATATTGTCGGAGCGGTAGAACCAGCCTTCCGACTTGCCGACGACCAGCTCGCCGCATCGGGAGAAGGCGAACCAGGCCGTGCCCGCGTGGGTGATCGGCTTGCCGATGCCCCAGAAGATTTGATGCTCGCCGTCGAAGGTGTTGGTTCGGTCGACGGGCGCCGGGGGCAGCGGCAGCCGGTAACGCTTTTCCGACCAGGTGCGCCCGTGGTCGTCGGAGTATTTGTAACAGTACCATCCGACCGTGTCGACGCGGATCGGCTTGTCCTCCCAGGTCCGCACGTTCTCGCCGTTGTAGGTGTAGAAGCCATAGACGCGCCCGCTCGGCGTCACCAGCGGCATGACCCAACTCGCTTCCGGGCCGTCGGAGGGCTCGATGTCGATCGGTTCCGACCAGGTGACGCCGTGGTCCGTGCTGATCGTGGCCACGATGTGCTGGCCGCGGTCGCCCTCCCGGCCCGGCCCGGTGGTCATCGTCGAGAGCCAGTTGCCGTCCTTGGTGATCACGGTGTAGGGCTGATCGCAGTAGCCCTGGTCGGGGATGCGGCTGCCGGTGCGCAGGTTTCGCGGATCGCGCCGGTCGGGCGGCGGGGCATCCGGGCAGAGGGCCCTGATTTCCTTGGCGTCAAGGGCTCGGTTGTAGATCCGCACGTCGTCGATCGCGCCCTGGAAGTACCGGGCAGGCTTCTGGCCGTCGAACTCGCGGCCCACGACTTGCCCGATGAGCTTGATGCCCGTGGTGAGCGAGCCGACGTCGCCGACGTCGTCTTCGTATCCGTTCGTGTAGAGGCGGATTTGCCGCTCCTTCGTGTCGGCCACCAGCGCCACGTGATACCAGGTGCCGCTTCTCAGCCGGGAGCTGGAGAGGCGGCCGCGTCGTTTGTCGCCCAGATGGAGGTAGACGTCGATCACCCCGCGGCCCAAGGGAACGTGGAAGACGCCCTCCTCCCAGGCATCGCTGCTGACCAGACCTTGCCAGCCTGCGGGGCGCGTGACGTCGCTGGCCTTCATCCAGAAGGCGATGGTCGCGCTTTCCAGCTCGCCGAGGTCACCCAACTCGACGCAGTCGTCCTTTCCGTCGAAGAACAGCGCACCACCGACGATCCCTTCGGTTGCCACGGCGCCGCTCGTCTTTCCATGATGACTTCCCGCCGAGGAGTCCTTGGCGATGGGTGCGGCCGGGTCGTCGAAAGTCCAGTGGCCGATAAGCCCTTCGTCTGCGCGGGTCGTCCCAGTGGCAAGCAGCAGGAGAGAAGCCACGGCTGCCAACCGACGGAAAGCCCGGGCGTATCGCATCGCGTCACCTTCGTTCATAGGGGTAATCACATTACGTCAGCCCGGTCCGTCCGGGCAAAGACTTCGGAGGGTTAGTTGCCGCGGCTGGAGTCTGTTGCGCCAAGCCCCGCGCGGCGACGGCCATTCTAAATGGGGGGGAGGGGAATCGCAAATCGTGGGCAGAATCGCGAGCGCGGCCGCGGATCGAGCCGCCTGGGGGGACGCCGAAACGCCGGCTCACCCCCCACGACGGGCGTCCCTCGGCGCTGGGGGTTGCGGCCTAAGCCCGGCCTCGGAACGCAGTTGCGAGGCAGACGCGCCCGGGCGCCCCCCCAATGGTAGCGGGCTCCTTGATCCGGGGTTGCCGAGCGGCTATGATTAAAAGGCTTGTGTGGGCCTTTCCCTTTCGCCACTCAACCCACACCACTCCATCGGCCACAGGGAAACCCGTTCCAATGGACGGAAGCTATCAACTCTTCGCCGCCCGGTACGTCCGGAAGCAAACACGGCAGCTTCTCAAGCAGCTCGATGGGGTCCGCGAGGCGGACGATATCGAGTACGTTCACCAGACCCGGGTGGCGTCGCGGCGGTTGCGGGCCGGTTTGCGGGTCTTTCCCGAGTGCTTCTCCCGCAAAAAGGTCAAACGGTGGCGGAAGAAGGTCCGCCGCCTCACGGAGGGCCTGGGGCCCGCACGCGACAGGGACGTGCAGGCGGAGTTCGTCCGCGGCGTCCTTGCCGAGCTGGACGACAAGGCGCACCGTCCGGGCATTGCGCGCCTTCTGCTCCGTCTGGAGCAGAGTCGCCGGGCGATTCAGCCGGAGGTGGTGCGGGCGGTCGATCGATTCGAGGCGAGCGGAGTGGGGAGCCAGATGCTTGCCGCGGCCGAGAAGAGGCGAGCCAAGTTCAAGAAGCGGCACTTGTTGGTGCAAAGCCCCTTCGTCTTCTCGCAGGCAAGCGAGCACATCTGCAATCGACTGAACGAACTGATCGGGTACGAGGACTGCCTTGCCGAGGCGGAGGATCTCGAGCAGCACCACGCGATGCGGATCGCCGCCAAGCGTTTGCGATACACGATGGAGATCTTCCAGCCCGTCTACGAAGGCCGGCTCGACGGGTTTGTCAAGGCCATGAAGGGGCTCCAAACGCTTCTGGGCGACATCCACGATTGCGACGTGTGGGTCGAGCATCTGGAGACGTTTTTGGGCGAGGAGCGCGAGCGGACCGTGGTCTACTACGGCCACGCCCGGCCGCTGCGAACGCTCAAGGTCGGGTTGGACTTCTTGCAGGAGGAGCGACGAAGCCGCCGCCGGGAGCTGTTCGCCCAATTGGCCCAGTATTGGCAGGAGCTCGAACAGGTTGGGCTGTGGGAAGAGCTGCTCGAGACGGTACGATCCCCGATGGAGACGCCCCGGGACCTCGAGCCGCCGTCCCCGCCTCAGCAAACCACCGAGGGACGCAAGCCGAGCGCCGATGGACCTCACGGCGACGGGACGCCGGTTTCCGACGAGGGGACGGGCGACAACCTCGAACGAAAGGCCCGTCGAAACGCCGAGCCGACCATTGAGCCGACCATTGAGCCGACCGTCGAGCCCGGCGCGCACCGGCGGGCCGGCCACCGGACGAAGGCTGATCGCGAAGCACGCTCGCTCGGTCCGGACGGCCGGGAGTCTGGCGAGCAGGGGACCCTGCTTGGCGCGGGCGAGCCGGGAGTGCATGGGCAATAAGGTGCCATGGAGTCGAGCAAGAGTGTGCCGGAGGCTGACGCCGCCGCGAAGACCGTGGCCGCCATCGACGTTGGGTCGAACGCCCTGCGCATGGTGATCGCCGAGGTCCCGCCCGACGGCCGTGTCGAGGTCGTGGAGCAGCTTCAGCGGGCGGTGCGCATGGGGCGGGACACGTTCCGCCGGGGCCGGCTGGGCGGCCAGGCGATGCGCGCGGCCGTCTCCGTGCTTCGCGACTACAAGCAGGTTCTGGAGCTGTACCGCGTGGAGCACGTTCGCGCGGTGGCCACCACGGCGGTCCGCGAGGCGCAGAACGCCGACACGTTTCTCGACCGTGTCTTCATGGCCACCGGACTCCACCTGGAGGTCATCGGCACCTCGGAAGAGAGCCGGCTGACCGTCTCCGCGGTTCGCCAGGCGGTGAAGGGGGCGTTGGGCGTCGATCGCGACCAGACCCTGATCGCCGAGGTCGGCGGCGGCAGCACGCTTCTGACCGTGCTGGAAGACGGCGAGATCGCCAATTCCCAGAGCCTCCGGCTGGGGTCCATCCGGCTCCAGG
This sequence comes from uncultured Planctomycetaceae bacterium, assembly GCA_964505295.1. Lineage (GTDB taxonomy): Bacteria > Planctomycetota > Planctomycetia > Pirellulales > Thermoguttaceae > DATKZH01. Next base: position 25,136 of record CAZDHR010000017.1, on the reverse strand, counting down.
AAATCCTTGCCACCAGCGAGGAGCCCCCGGAACGATCGGCCGAACTGTTGCGCCACCAGGTGCGGAAGGTGATTGCCTCCGTCCGGCGATCTCTCCCCCTGCGACAAATCCGGTCCTGCGTGGTGGTCGGCGGCGACGCCCGATTCGCCGCCCGGCAGATCGGCAAACCGACCGCCTCGACCGAGCTGTGCACCGTCGATCTGGACGAGTTCGACAAGCTGGTCAACCGCTTGAAACGTCATTCCGCGGAACAGTTGGGGAAGCGTCACGGGCTGCCGTTCGCCGACGCTGAGACGCTGGTCCCCGCGCTGTTGGTCTATCAGGACCTTTTGCACAACACCGGCTGCCGGCAGATGATCGTCTCGGACGTCTCGATGCGGGACGGCCTGCTTCTGGAGCTGGCCCGCAACGTGACCGGCGAGGAGGACGAATCGCTCTCCCAGGGCGTGATTCACTCGGCGATGGCGGTGGCCGAGAAGTACCAGGTGGATCTCAACCATGCGGGGAACGTCGCCGACGTTTCGCTCCGGCTGTTCGACGAGCTTCAGGGCGATCACGGGCTGAGGACCCGGCAGCGCCTGCTCTTGCGCGTGGCGGCGCTGTTGCACGAGGCGGGCGCGTTCGTCGGCACCACGGCCCACCACAAGCACAGCTACTATCTGATCGCCCACTCGGAGATTTTCGGGCTCAACCGCGACGAGATCGAGATCGTCGCTCAGGTCGCCCGCTACCATCGCCGCAGTGCCCCCAAGCCGTCGCACGTCGAATACGTATCGCTGCCGCGGGAGACCCGGGTGGTGATCAACAAGCTGGCCGCCATCCTCCGCGTGGCCGATGCCCTGTCGCGCGGCCGGCTCTACCCCGGACGCGACCTGCGACTGGAGCGGCAAGGCGACGACCTGATCATCTACGTGCCCGGGGCCAGCGACCTCACCTTGGAGAAGCGCGCGATGGCGATGAAGGGAGACCTCTTTGAAGACATCTACGGGATGAGGATCCGTCTGGAGGAAGGATGAGAGATAAGAGATGAGGGATGAGGGCGGCTTGCCGCTTCGCATTCCAACCGAGGATCATCTGTCGCCAAACAACGGATAGACCATGGCAAAGAACGACGCGAAGTCGGCCGAAGCGTTCATCAGTCGCGAGCTGAGCTGGCTGGAGTTCAACGACCGGGTGCTCCGGGAAGGCCTTTCGGAAGACGTGCCGCTTTTCGAACGGCTCAAGTTCCTGGCAATCACCAGCTCGAACCTCGACGAGTTCTTCATGATCCGCGTGGCCGGGCTGATGCAGCAGCGCTCGGCCGGGATCCGCCGGCGCGATCCGGCCGGACTCACGCCGGCCCAGCAGCTTACGGCCATCAGCCGGCGCACGCATCGCATGGTGGCCGAGCAGACGCAGGGTATCCGTCGCGCGGTCGGGCAACTGGCCGAGCACGGCCTCCACGTCCTCCAGCCCGACGACTGGACGCCCGACGACCGGCGCTTCCTCCAGTCGCACTTCGCCCGCGAAATCCTCCCCGTGCTCACGCCCTTGGCCATCGGGGAGCTGGCCCCCTGCCCGCTGTTGCCCGGGCTGCAATTGCACATCGCCCTAGTCGTTGCGTGCGGCAAGAAGGAGGAAGAGGCGGAGAAGATCGCGGTGGTCCCGGTGCCGGCTCGGATGCCTCGGTTCATCACGCTTCCGAGCGACCAGGGCCTCCGCCTGACGCTTCTGGAGGACGTGATCGCGGCGAACGTCGACGAGCTGTTCCCCGGGTGCAAGGTGCTGGCCACGACCCTCTTCCGGATCACCCGGGACGCCGACGTCGCCATTCAGGACGACGACGCCAGCGACCTGTTGAACACGGTCGAGCAGGCGGTGCTTGCCCGGCGGCGGCGCGCGGCCGTGCGCCTGTCGGTCTCCGCCGATCCCGACCCGCGGCTCAAGAAGTGGCTCGTCGATTGGCTCGAGCTGCGCAGCGAGGAAGTCTACGAAGTCGGCGGCATGCTCGACGCCACGGCCCTGTGGGAGATCGTCGGCCTGCCGGGCTACGAGTCGCTGAAGATCGCCGACTGGCCCCCGCAGCCGCCGGCCGACCTGATCGGCGTGGACGACCTCTGGCAAGCCCTCCGGGAGCGGGACGTGCTGCTCTTCCACCCCTACGAGAGTTTCGATCCGGTGGTGCAACTCGTCGAGCAGGCCGCCGAGGACCCCGACGTGCTGGCCATCAAGCAGACCTTGTATCGCACGAGCGGCGATTCCCCGATCGTCCAGGCACTGGCCCGGGCGGCGGAGAACGGCAAGGAAGTCACGGTGCTGGTGGAGCTCAAGGCGCGGTTCGACGAAGCCCGCAACGTCGCCTGGGCGCGACGCCTGGAGGATGCCGGCTGCCACGTGATCTACGGGATCGCCGGGCTGAAGACGCACGCCAAGGCCCTGTTGATCGTCCGCCGCGAGACGGCGCGGATCCGCCGCTACGTGCATCTATCGACCGGCAACTACAACGACAAGACCGCCCGGCTCTACTCCGACATCGGGATGATGACGTCCAACCGCGACGTCGTCGCCGACGTGGCCGCGCTGTTCAATCTCTTGACCGGCTACTCCGAGGCGGTCGGCTGGTCGATGCTGACCGTCGAGCCCGGCCGGCTGCGGCAGCGGTTCATCGAGATCATCGATCGGGAGGCCCAAGTCTCCACGCCGGATCGGCCCGGCCTGATTATGGTCAAGGTGAATTCGCTCCAGCACGAGGAGATCTGCGAGGCCCTCTATCGGGCCAGCCGGGCCGGTGTGAAGGTGATGCTCAACGTGCGGGGAATCTGCTGTCTGCGCCCGGGGGTGAAAGGGCTCTCGGAGAACATCGAGGTCCGCTCGATCATCGACCGCTTCCTGGAGCACGCCCGGGTGTTCTACTTCCGCAATGGGGGTCACGAGGAGGTGTACATGTCGAGCGCCGACTGGATGCGGCGCAACCTGGAGAATCGCGTGGAGATCATCTTCCCGGTCCCCGATCCGCGCCTGCGTCGGCGCCTGATCGACGCGCTGAAGGTCTGTTTCGCCGACAACGTCAAGGCCCGCCGCCTCCTACCCGACGGCACCTGGGAGCCGGTTCCCCGCAAAGGCCCCCCGGTTCGTGCCCAGGAGAAGTTCTACCACGACGCCGTCGAGGCCGTCGCCGCCGCCGAACAGTCGACCGAGCGCTTCCACCCGCTCACGCGGCCGAAGGAGGAGACGGGGTAGTCGGCCGGGTACGGGAATGCGGAGTGCGCACGGTCGCGCGCGTGTTGGGCGGCGAGTCACGTGGGAGTCTTGGGCGTTTCCTGCGGCGCCGGCTTGGGCGGGAGAGAAACGACTTGCCTTCCCCCTTGCCCCTGCCGTTGTCGCAAGTCTCGGCAAATGGCGTCAAGATCGTAGTCGAATTTCCTGGCGTACTCGTCGCGTGCCTTGCGAACCTCTTCGACGATCGGATCATGCATCACGATACTCCATCAACTCCTGAGGCGTGCAGATGATCGGGGGACCGTAGCCACTTGCACCGCAAACGGACTCTATCTGCCGCCGCAGCGTCGCGTTGGCGAGGTGTCGGCAGTTCCAAGTCAGAAGGTAGTCCATTCCGTGGACGGGCGCCACTCCGATGTGCAGGCCGTCGATCTGTGCCTTTTCCGGGAGAGGGATCTCCGCGACGAGCCGCCCGGCAAGATCGCGAGCCCCCTCAGTGATGTCAAGTTCGGCGATACCCGAGAGCACATCCAACCGCCGCTGTGCAGCGAGCGCATCACCCGCGGATGCTTCTTGGATCACGGCTTCCGAAATGAACAGCTCGAAACCGTGCCGCTGTTCGTCCCACCACTCACGCGTGGCTTCCTGGTTCGCTGCCATGACAAGTTCACGGCTTCGCCACGCGGTGAGATAACTGACGACCGTGGTCTCCACGTACACCTTCGGTTTCATGGTTTCATTCGCGTAGTGGAGGATACGGGGGTGTCCCGATCTCGTCTCCTCGCGCGTGCGGGCTTGCCTCCGTGGCCGCCCCTCACAACCACCCTGTCAGTATCCCAGCCGCGGCCGGGCGCGTCAAGTGAAGCGGCTGCCTACCGAGTCGCCAGCGCATGCCCTTCGGCACTACCTTCGGCCAAGGAAGCGTCCGGCGCACGAAACGGTTTCCCCACCTCGATCACCCGCTCGGCCTTGGCGTACCAGCCTTGGGGCGCGTGCTCCGAGGTGTGCAGGTAACACTGGACGCGTACCTGGGGGGTGCCGTCGGTGAACGTCAGGAGCCGGCTCATAGGCACCTTGCCGCCGTGGTGGCGCGTCAGCGCGGCGGTGTTGATGAACGTGACGTCCCACTTGCGCTCGACGTGCGTGCGCCCGCCCGTGTCGTCGTCGGGATCGGTGTGGCTGTGGCCGCCGATCCACAGGTCGATTGCCCCGGGGTGCTCGGCCAGATAGCCCTCGAAGGCTTGGGCGTCGGGCTTTCCGTCGACGAAGTAGAGATACGAAGCGCCTTGCGGGGCTCCCTCGGGGAAGTAGCCGTGGACGCCCGATCGCCAGCTTCCGTCGGCCCGCTTCGACATCCCTTCCCAAAGGCCGGAGCGGACCGTGGTTTCCTTGAGCATGTGATGGTGGGCGGAGATGATGATCGAGTCGGGGTTGGCCTCGACCATGCGTTTCCACCAATCGAAGGTCTCGCCCGTGACGGCCCCGGCCGGATACCCGCCGCGCTCGCCCCGTCCGACCGGCGGCTCGAGGTCGTTGCGATCGCTCATCACGAGGAAGAGCAGGTTCCCGGCGCGGAACGAGTAGCGCTCCCAGGTGCCCTCGATGGGGAACGGGCGCCGGTCGGCGTCGACGCCCGACTGCTCGGTGTGCTCGCCGGTCGGGTCGACCCAGGTGCGGAACCACTCCATCACCGGCTGGCCGAAGCGGCTGGCGTCGTGGTTGCCCGCCAGGTTGTAGAAGTGTTCTCGGCGGTGCTTCTTGGCGGCGGCGAACTGGCGGACCACCTCGCGTCCCTCGTCGTTCTGGGGCACGCCCTGGTTGCCCGAGATGTCGCCCACGTGCAGGGCGACGTCCCAATCGAACGGCGGTCCGCCCTGATCGCCGCCGAACTCCGACTGCCGGATCGCGTCGGCCAGGCTCTCGCGACCGCGGCGGAGATCCGTGCCGACATGGGCGCAGCCCATGGTCCAGAGGCGAAAGGCCTTCGCTTCACGGCTCGGCTCGTCGGGCGCGGCAAGCGCCGACGCGCCCAGGCATAGAGTCGCCAGGCAGGAGACTGCCGTGCCGACGAATCGCCGCGCGGTCATTCTGCTCGCTCGGTGTGCCATGAAATCCCCTTCTTCGCGCTGGTGATCTCGATGGGCCCGAACTCCGTGGTGACGCTGGTCAGGCAATAGCCGATCCAGGTGATCGCGTCGAGCGGGCGCTCCAACGGCGTCTCGACGGTTTCCCCGTGCATGGTCAGGGCGACCGTCTGAGCGTCGAGGTCGACGACCACGCGCAGCTCGGCCACTTCGTTCGCTTTGACGTCGGCGCGCTTGCCCTTCGAGCGGCCCGCGAGGAGCGGTCCCTGAACGAGGGACAGGCTCTTGCCGCTGATGCGAAACCCGCACTTGACGAGTTGCCCCTCGTCGCCCGAATCGCCGAAGACGAGGAACCCGTTGCCCGGCGTATCGGGCGAAGACGCGCCGGGCGTCGGTCGCACGCGCATTCGGAACTCGACCCGCCCCGTCAGCGGACTCGCGAGCTTTTTGAGCGCCAGCCCGACCTCGCGCGGGGCCGTTTGCATCCGGTAGCCGAGGTCGGACTTGCCGATCCCGATCATTGCCAAGTGCTGGAAGTCGGGGTGCGACTTGGTTTCGGCGAACCTCGGTATTCCGGTCGGCACGGGCCCGGGCGTGGCGTCGGGGGCCGGTTCGAGCGGCGGTCCGTCGCCGGCACCGAGGGCCAGCACGTGGCCGTCGCAGCTCGACAGGAAGAGCCGGCCGGCTGTCGCTGCCAGGCCGTCGAACACCGGGATCGACTCCAGCCGGTACGCCGCCAGACGCTTGCCGTCGGTTTTCGACACGGCCATCAGCACGGCGCCCTGTTGGCCGTTGAACGCGGCCACGTGCTCGGCCATTTTGGCCTGCGTCTCAAGGTCGCCGTAGCGCCCGTAGACTTCCGCTTCGTCGGCCACGGCGGGCGGCCCGGCGATGAACAGCTTCTGGTCCGTCGCCACCATGGCCCTGGCCAACAGCGGCACCCCTTCTGACCAGCGATACTCGACGAGCGTGGGCACGACCCGGCCGTAGATCGAGGTGCCCTGTTTGCGCGGTGGCCGTTTCGGGTTGGGGTTGATGATATCCGGCTCTTTGGCGCAGGCGAACAGGTGGTAGGCGTTCGGCGTCCCGATGAATCGCAACGGCACGCGCCCGAAACCGTAGACCGACGAGTCGTCGACGCAGAGGATCCTCCCGGCCGGCGCCTGGTAGGCGGCCAGGTACCAGCCGCCCGCGCCCCCGATGAACGAGCGGCCGTACGTCCAATAGGAGCGGTGCCACCACGCGTCGTCGAGAAACCCCGTGGGCGAGAACAGGTGGGCAGTCTCGCCCTGCTGTTCGGTGTAGTCCCTCGTGGTGAGCACCTCGGTCCGTTTGCCCTCCAGGTCGAACGGCTGCGTGCGCATGTACACGTGCCGTCCGTCGCAGGAGAGCACGTCGGGCAAGGCCACGGGGAGGTTCGGCCACTTGATGTCTCGCTGGAGGTTGTCTTCGGTGTCGGGATACTTGTCGTCGAGCACGGTCTCGGAGAGCTTTCGGCCGGAGTGGGCATCCAGACGCACCAGGCGCATTCCGCCGTCGAGCCACATGCTCCGCCCGGCCACGCAGTAGACGACGCCACGATGCACGAGCACGCTGCCGTGGACGGGCCAGGCCGACTCGACCTGCTCGAAGGCCGTGAGCCAGCGGTCTTGCGGCGCGGCGCGGAATCGCCAGGCCAGCGCGCCGTCTGCCGCGCGGAGGGAGTAGACGCAGCCGTCGGCCGAGCCGAACAGCACGCGGCCCTGCCAGACCGTCGGCGGCGAGTCGACGCGCCCGCCCGCCGTGAACTCCCAGAGCGGGCGCCCGGAGGTTGCGTCCAACGCGTGCACGGTGTGCCGGTCTACCGAGGCGACGAAGACCTTGCCGTCGGCGACCACGACGCTGGTCAGCTTGCCGCCGACGTCCGCTTGCCAAAGGCGTTTCAATTCGGCGGGCACGGCCGCGTCGGTCGAGCCGCTGCGCGTCGCGTCGCGGCGGTAGGTCGGCCAGTCGGAGGAAGGGGAATCGACGCCGGATGACCGAGGCTCGACCGGGTCGCCGTATACGGGGCCGCGCTCGAGACGCACAGCCTTGTCGTCCTGGTCCGTCGCTGCTGGTGCGTTGCCTCCGGCCGGCGCCAGGGCGTTGAAAGCGTTCAACTTGGCCACGGGGTAGCACGCGCAGGAGTGCGGCGGAGCATACAGGAGCCCGTTAGCGGGCAGGATGCCGTAGTTGCACGATCCGCGGACCCAGTGATGGGCCGTCCAGTGTTGTGCGCCGAGGTCGACGAACTCGATCCCCGTGCGCGACGTGAGGATGTATTGGCACGTGGCCTTGGCTCGGTGACAGCGGTGATGGGGCATGTGGGGCCAGTCGTCGGGCGGGAACTCGACCTTGACTTCGCCGGTGTGCAGGTCGCGGCCCGTGAACACCCCCGAGTCTCTGCGGCTGGTGGTCACGCCGCACCAGACCAGCCCGTCGATCACGAATAGGTCCTCCGCCGAGGCGTACCCGGACGGCGGATGCGGCGCGGTCCACAGGGGGTCGCCGGTCTCTGCCGAGAGGGCGGTCATCGTGTCTTTGCCGCCCCGAATGGGATCCATGTTCTCGCCCCCGGCGAACAGGACCACGTCGTCGTAGACGACCAGCGTTGGTCCGAAGAGGACGTGCATCGGTTTCCAGCGGGGGAGCGGCTTCGAGGCCCACACCCGGGCGCCGTCCCGCTCATCGAGGCAGACGACGTGATCGCCGTCGTGGAAGTAGACGCGCGGGCCGGCCGCCGTCAGGGTGTCTGGCGCGACGGGCGCGTCGTGACTCCAACGCACGCGGCCCGTCTCGGCCTCGATCGCCATGAGCCGGCGGGGGCGTTCGTCCCAGTTCCAATCGCGCCCGGCTCGGCGGAGCAAGTCGACCGACTCGCGGGGCAGGGTCTTATAGGCGTCGAGCTCCGGATTGACGAGGACGAACAGGGTGCCGCCGGAAAGGATGATTTCTTCGGCCCCGTCCGTGCCCTCGTAGGTGCGAACCGTGCGGCCGGTGGCCGCGTCGAGCGCCGTCAGCGGCTTGCCCACGCCGAGCGTGACGTAAACCGTGTCGCCCTCGGCCACCAGCCGGCGCATTAGCCCGGCCGGCCCGCGCTTCAGCGGCCAAAGGTGGGCGTGCCACGGGTCGATCGGGCGCTGCCAGAGGACGGTCCCGTTGAACGCGTCGCGCGCGACGAGCGTCCATCGCGGGGGCATCTCAACCGACCAGCGCGGGCCCAGGTCGACGATGTAGAAGAGCCGCCCCCGGGCCGAGACCATCGCGCTTAGGCCCGACAGGTGGTCGTGGTGGCGGAGCCAGCGCGGGCTGCCGATCCACTGAAAGCGCTTGGGAGGGCCGACGACCGTGTCTTGGGCCACGGCGTTGCCGGTCGCGTCGTGCAGATAGTGCGTCCACTCGTCGATTTCCTCGGGCCAAGGCTTGACGGTCTTCGTCCAGGTCTTGCCCGCGATCTCGATGGTTTCGGCCTCGGCCGCCGCTCCCCGACTGCCCCTCCCGGCGATCAAGGCCACGCCGCCGGGCGCCAGGACGCGAGCCACTTCGTCCATGGTGACCGCCTCAGGATCCTCGGCGACCATGAGGTTCACGAGGTTGTCGGTGTAGGGCAGGTGGCGGGCGTCCCACCGCTCGATCGACACCTGGCCGTACAGGCCGCGGTGGGAGACGTGCCTTCGGGCGGTGGCCACGTTTTCGGCTTTCCCGTCCAGTCCCTGGACGAGGCAAGCGTCGCTTGCCGAGAGCGCGGCGGTCAGCGTCCCGTCGCCGCAGCCCAGGTGAACGACCAGTCCGCCCCGGATCCCGGCGGCTTGGAGGATTTCTTGGGCCAAACGATGATCTGCGCTCGGGTCAGGCACGCCGGCCCCGATCGCGGCTGTGGACAGAGAAAGCCCCAGCAAACCCGCGACACAAAGAAGCCCCACGCGTGAACGGTTATGGGCACACACTATCTGGGCCATCGGATCATCTCCTATGGATTGGCGTGCCGCGTCCGACGACGGCATTGTGAGAGACCCGGAAACCGAAGCGGCACAAGGACGACGCGTTCCATTATCGCCGACCGGCGCCGTGCCGCAACCGTTGGCCGCCGGGCGAAGAGCCCCGGCCAGTCGCAGCGGCTCTTGGGGGAGTGAAGAGAACCGTTTTTCCGAAGACCTTGCGACGGGCCCCGCTCGCCGTAATGATAGGGGGCAGCGTCTTGGCCGGCTGGCCGACAATTTCCCGATTTCCGACTATCCCCGCTCCAATCACGGGGGAAGCTGAATCATGAGAACCAAGCGACGCTGCGCGAAGATCGCCCTGGCTGTCGTCATGCTGGCCTGGGGGCCGGCCGCGAGTGGCCGGGCTGGCGAGGAACCGGACGTCCCACCGTGGCAGAAGCCGTACACGGGTCAGGAGGCGACCGGGCCGGACGTCATCGGCCTGTGGCAGTTTACCGCCGGGAGCGAGGCCGAGGACAACTCGGGACACGGCCACACGCTTTCCTTGCGCGGCCAGTCGCGGTTCGCCGGCGAGGGGCGATTCGGCGGGTGCCTCGAATCTTTCCCCGCGGACGAGAAGAACGACAAGCCGCAGGGGGCCATGGCGAAGAACGACCCGCGCCTGACGCCACCCGGTGCGTTCACGCTCGAAGCGTGGTTTCGGCCCAAGCCGGAGATGGACGACTACGCCACGGTCTTCCTGCTCGACAAGAAGTACTTCCACTACGCCAAGGATCTGCCGCACGCGAATACGGACTATTGCCTCTACATGCGCCGGTCGGGCACCAACAAACGCCGGTTCGTCGCTTACCTGGGGTTCGGCGAAGACTCGGCGGCGTTCGATTCCGACGAGGTGGAGCTCGAGCCGGATCGATGGTACCACGCCGCGTTCACCTACGACGGCGCGGGCACGGGGCGGTTCTTTTTCGACGGGAAGTCGATCGGCCGGAGCACGCACGAAGGGCGCGGGCCGGTCGCTCCGGGTCGCTACGGCCTGGTAATCGGCTGCCGGTTCGGCAGCGTCCATTCCGGCTTCCCCGGCTTCCTCGACGAAGTGCGGGTCTCCAACGGCGTCGTGCCCTTCTTCTCCGGGGCGCTCGAAGTGGGCGTTTCGGGGGCCCGCACGGCGTTTGTGCGCATGGAGAAGGATGCTCGGCTTCCCGTGGTGATTCTCAACGACACGGGCAAGCCGGTGACCGACGGGGTGGTTCGCCTCGCGCACGGCAAAGCCGTGAAGGAGATTGCCCTGCCCGATCTCGCGCCGGCCGGCACGCACACCATCGACGTTCCCGTCGACACGACCCTTCGGCCGGGCGATTACGCGCTCGACGTGACCGCCTCGGCCAAGGCCGGCGGCAAGCAATACGAGACCCAGAAGCAGTTGACGGCCACCGTGGTCTCCAGGCCGCTGCCCCATCAGATGCCCGTCGTCATGTGGGGGAGCGGCGACGTCGAGACGGTCAAGGAGATAGGCTTTACGCACCAGATTGTCCATTCGGTTGACTACGCCCGCATTTGGGCGGCCGGGCAGCCGACCGACGCCGTCACGTCGGGACGCCGCGACGCCATAGCGAAAGTGCTCGACGAGTACCTGGTCCGAGGCATCGGCGCCGTGGTCAATCCGTATCCCGGCCGCTGGGTGTCGCGCGACAAGAAGCTGGCCGAAAAGTATCAGCGCATCAATCGCGCCGGCGAGCCATACGATCGCGAGAACGCCTGCGTCAGCTTTCCGGAGATCCAGCAGTTCGGCTACAACGTCGGGGCGTCGATCGCCAAGACGTTCGGGCACTTCCCCGCATTGGACGCGGCGCTGATCCATTCCGAGGTCCGCGACGGCACGAGTCTCTGCTTCCACGACCACGACCGGCGGGCCTTTCGCGAGTTCGCCGGCTACGAGATCCCCGAGCAAGCGGTCGCAACCGGCGGCGTGCGCTATGCCAACGTCGACGGCTTCCCGGAGAATCGCGTCGTCCCCGACGACGACCCCCTCCTCACCTTCTACCGCTGGTTCTGGAAGGACGGCGACGGCTGGAACCCGCTCCACACGCAGGTGCACCGCGGGCTCAAATCGACCGGGCGCGACGATCTCTGGACGTTCTTCGATCCGGCCGTGCGCGTGCCCAGCGTCTGGGGAAGCGGCGGCGGCGTCGACGTCATCTCGCAGTGGACCTATTCCTACCCCGATCCGATCAAGATCGGGCAAGCCGCCGACGAACTGTTCGCCATGGCCGACGGGGCGCCGAACGATCAACAAGTGATGAAGATGACGCAGATCATCTGGTACCGGTCGCAGACGGCGCCAAACCTGCCGGAGGACCCGTCAAAACGCGCGGCGTGGGAGAACGAGATCCCCGATGCGCGGTTCATCACCATCTCGCCCGATCACCTTCGAGAAGCCTTCTGGTCGAAGCTTTCCCGGCCCATTCGCGGAATTATGTACCACGGCTGGGGATCGCTGGTTCCCGCGAAGCAGGGCAGCTATCAGTTCACGAACCCCGAGACCCGAAACACGCTCGGGGAGCTGATCCGCGAGGTGGTTCGGCCGCTGGGCCCCACGCTGCTCCAGGTGCCCGATCGCCCCAGCGACGTGGCCCTGCTGGAGAGCTTCGCCTCGCAGGTCTTCGCCGGGCGCGGCACGCGAGGGTGGGGGAAGAGCTGGGAGGCCGACATGCACCTGATCCTCCAGTGGGCACAGATCCAGCCGCGGATCGTCTACGACGAGACGATCGTCCGCGACGGGCTCGAGGGTTTCCGCGTGCTGGTCATGCCGCATTGCGACGTGCTCACCGAAAGCGTGGCCGCACGCGTGGCCGAGTTTCAGAAGCGAGGGGGCATCGTGATCGCCGACGAGCAGCTTTGCCCGGCCTTGAGCGCCGACCTGCTCGTGCCCAGCTATCGGCGGACCGGCAAGGCCGACCAGGACAAGGCCGAGCTGCAAGCCAAGGCCGCCGCCCTCCGCAAGGAGCTCGACTCGCGATACGAGCGCCACGCCGATTCCTCCAATGCGGACGTGGTCGTGCGACTGCGCCGGTACGGCCAGGCCGACTATCTCTTCGCCGTCAACGACAAGCGGACGTTCGGCGACTACGTCGGCCACCACGGGCGCGTGATGGAGAAAGGGCTGCCCGCCGACGCCACGCTCTCCGTGAAACATCCGGGCGGAAAAATCTATGACCTGGTTGCACACGAAGCCGTGTCGGCCGTCAAGGACGCCTCGGGAGTGAAGTTCGAGGCAAGTCTCGGCCCGGGCGAGGGGCGCGTGTTCCTGATTGCGAGCCAGCCAGTCGCCGACGTCATCGTCAAGGCGCCCGAGCAATCGCAACTGGGGGCCCCACTCCAGGTGGACGTCTCGGTGGTGGATGAGTCGAACGAGCCCGTCGGCGCGGTGATCCCCATGAAAGTCGAGATTCTCGACCCGGAGAACCGGCCGGCCGAGCGGAGCGGCTACTACGGCGCGGCCGACGGCCGACTGACGGTCACGGCCGATCTGGCGTCGAACGACGAACCGGGCACGTGGACGATCCGCGTCACCGAATTGGCGTCCGGGATTGCGCGCGAGCAGAAGGTCGCGGTGTCCGCCGGCAAACGGTAGCTTCGGGCGTCTGGAGAGCAGCTCTCGGGCGCCCGTAAACGGTTGCCGTGGACGATTGCGAGGGAGGAAGTTCGAGATGAGGCGGAAGCTCCCCTGGTGTGTCGCGTGGCTCCTCACGGCCTTGGCTCTATCCGAGCAAGCCGGCACGGCCGCATGGGACGCGTCGCCGGCGACGTTTCGCCAGCAGGCTCTGTTCATGTCGGGCGAGGGCGGCTACACGCGCTACCGCATCCCGTCGCTGGCCGTTTCCACCCAGGGGACCGTGCTGGCTCTCTGCGAAGCCCGTGGAGGCACGGGCAGCGACTGGAGCGACGTGGATCTCGTCCTGAGGCGGAGTCTCGACGGCGGCCGCACCTGGACGGCGATGCGGCGTATCGCCGATGCCGGCCCGTTGACCGCGGGAAACCCCTGCCCGGTGGTCGATCGCGGCACGGGCACGATCTGGCTGCCGTTCTGTCGTGGCAGCAAGCCCGGCCGAGGCAATGCGGAAATCTTCCTGATGAAGAGCGTCGACGACGGCAAGACCTGGTCCGAGCCCGTCCCTATCAGCGACTCGACCAAGGACCCCGCCTGGCCCTTTGCAGGGACCGGTCCGGGCCACGGGATTCAATTGAAAACGGGCCGGCTGCTGATCCCCTGCTGGGCCGACTCGACCCCGCGATGCGGCGAGATCCAGACCTCGTACTGCTTCTACAGCGACGACCACGGCGCCAGTTGGAAACTGGGCCAACCGCTTACACGCAACGCTTCGGATGAATGTGACGTCGTCGAGCTGGCCGACGGTACGGTCTACCTGAACGCCCGGAGTCGCCAGGGGAAGCGGCAGCGGGCCTACGCGCTGAGCAGCGACGGCGGGCACACCTGGTCGGAGGTCAAGTACGATCCGAGCCAGCCGGAACCGTCGTGCGACGGCGGGCTGGTGCGCCTGACCGACACGGCCCGTTTCGACAGGAGCCGCGTGCTGGTGGCCTCGCCCGCCGACCCCAACGCGCGGCGGACGATGACGGTCCGCCTCAGCTACGACGAGTGCCGCACCTGGCCGGTCTCGAAGGTCGTTTACGAGGGCCCGTCGGCCTACGTCGACCTGGCCGTCTGCCGCGATCAGCAGGTTCTTTGTCTTTACGAAGCGGACAACTACGCGAAGATCGTGCTGGCCCGCTTCAATCTGGAGTGGCTCACCGACGGCAAGGACTCGTTACGCGCCAAGCAGCCCTAAGCACGCAAGAACAACTTGCGCAGGGCACGTCAAACGTCACGGCACGCAAAGATGCGAATCGTCGACCGCGGATTGGTGTTTCTTGGGAAGGAGAGCGGGGAGTGCGCAAGCGCGTGCTTTCATGGCGCGTGCGCATTGCCCAGTGGGCGGTGGCTGGGCGCATTCCGGGCCTCGCCGAAGAAGTCCGACGCCTTCCCGCAGCGGGTATTGGTGACGTGGAGCGATGACGAGGGAAAGACGTGGTCACCCCCAGCCGAGCCTTGGACGGGCCAGGCCGTCTCCGGCGTGCCCGGTGCCTGGCGGGCCGGTCAGCCAACCGCGTTGGGCGGCCAACGCGTGGCCATGGTGCTCTACTGGGTCGACGCATCCGATCCGCAGCGACCCTTCTTCAATGAGCAACCCGAGATACGCATTGGCCGCCCCGAAGCAAATCCCAAACGCCACGCCCGCCGCCACCGCCTTCATGGAGAATTCCCGGGGCGACTCGGCGGCCGGGACGTACGGCGTGTGGTCAGCGTCGGGCGCGCCCGGCGTCGGCGACGTTTCCGAGGAGTCGGGCGGATTCGACAAGGCCGCTCCTCCTGGTCCTTAGGCATCGGGTCCCGTCGGCCAGGATTCTACCGGCAATCTTACCACGTTGCCATCCGCCCAACCCTCTCCCGCCTCGCGGCCCAGGACGACCGGACGCGTTCGCCGCGCTTCGCGTCGGCCACGCGCGAGGCGAGAGGGTCATCACGCGCTGGACACAAGGGGGCGCCGTGCTAGAATGGGCTGCGCCGTTGGCCCGGATCGGCTCTCGGCGGATGCCCCCCGGGGAATCCCCATCGACCGGCCCCCGCGCTCGGCGGTACGTTGGCTGCCGCCTCTTCGGGCAGGAAAGGCCTTTCGGCCGTTTTCCCGGTTAGCAATATAGGGAGAAAAACCTCATGTGTAGCCACTGCACTCGTCGGCAGTTTCTCGGGGCAAGTGCGATGGGTGGGATGGCGCTGGCCACGTCCCACCTGGCGGCCGAGGGCGATGCACCGAGCCCTCCGTCCGATTCCAAGGTCCGGATCTGCGCAATCATCGCCGGCAGCGCGCCCGATCGCAGTTGGTGCCTTTCCCCGGCGGAGGTCGCGGCCCTGACGAAGCGTCTGGCTGAGGCGGAGAAGAACCTCGGCAACGTCGAGTTCGTCCTCGGCCAGGCGCGCACCGCCGAGGAAACCACCCAGTTGCTCGACAAGGCGGGCCCCGACGCGCCCGTCCTGGCCATCAGCGCCGACATCTTCGGCCTGAGCAACTTCAACCGCGAGGACGCGGTCATGCCCGCCGTCTTCAAGCAGGGCCGGCCGGCCGCCGTCTTCCATTTGCCCGTCGTCGGCGGGCACGACTGGTGCCTGGTGAAGCCGTGGCGCGACGAGGGGCAACGGATCACGCTTTTCAACACGACCGACCACAACGAGCTGGAGCGGGCGGCCGCCCTGCTGAGGGTGGTCCCATTACTGCGCCGCAGCCGTGTGCTCTGCTCGCCGCCGCTGAAGGGCACGCCCGAGTCCTCCACGCCGGATCAGGTCAAAGAACGGCTGGGGGTCGAGATGGTGGCCATTCCCGACGGGCGCTACGACGAGGTCCTGGCCGGCGTCGACGCCGCCGCCGCGGAAAAGGAGGCCCAGCAGTGGATCGACGAGGCCCAGCGCGTGGTCGAGCCGAGCCGGGAGGACGTCGTCAAAGCCGCGCGGGCGAGCCTGGCGCTGGAGAAGCTCATCGCCGAAACCCGTACCCATGCGGTGTGCGTCGGCACGTGCATGCGCTGGCTGCCGCGCGGCTTTCCGTGCCTGGGATTTTCACGCCTCAACGACCGCGGCGTCCCCGCCGCCTGCGACGGCGACATGGACTGCGTGCTGACGATGCTCATCTTCCAGCACGCCTTGAACCAGGCCGGCTTTCTCGGCAATGCCGGGGGCGTCGACACATCGAGGAACGCCTACCATCAGGCCCACTGCTCGGCCCCGCTCCGAATGGAAGGCCCAGCGAGCCCCAAGGCGCCCTATCTTTTACGCCGGCACGCCGAGGTCCAGGGCGGCGCGGTTCCCGAGGTCCATTACCGCATCGGGCAGAAGCTTACCTTCACCAAGCTGGTCCACCTCGACACCCTGCTGGTGTTCACCGGAACGATCATCGAAGTCCCCGAGGTCCCCAAAGGCACCGAGCGGGGCTGCCGCACGGAGCTCGTCGCCGAAGTGGACGACGCCGACAAGCTCTTGGACCACTGGGGCGGCGGCGCCCTCGGCCCCAGCGCCAAGGATTACTACGCTTCCCTGCACCGAGTGGCCTACTACGGCGATCACACCCAAACCATCCGCCACCTGGGCCACTTGATGGGGCTGAAGGTTGCGGAGGAGGGCTGACGGGCGGTTGCTGCCCCGCCGTCTATCCCGTGCAGCGGGAGGACGTTCGCAGCGACTCCAGGGCGGCGGCCTCATCGTTGGCGATGTGAAGGACACGGTCGAGCCGGAGGAACTCCAGGCTCTCTAGCACCCGTAGCCGAACGGAATGAAGCACCAATCGGGCGCCCGCCTCGTCGAAGCGCCGGTGGGCTGCCAATAGCCAGCCGATGCGTCGGGTGTCGATGAGGGGGAGGTCTGCCATGTTCAGCAAGGTATCGGCGCCGGGGTGCACGAAGTCGTTGAGGTTGGGCTCGCCGTCTGGGGAAAGGCTCTCGCGAACAACGGGGACCTCCAACTCGCAAACGACGCTGCCGGCTGGGGCTGCCGGTACAGGAGTGTCGCAGGCAGTACTCACGGGGGGGGCTCCGTCACAAGGGGAACTGGGCTGGGTTTATTGGAAGCATAGCTTCCCGTGCGCAGCCCAGCCCGCAGCGGCCGCGGAGCCTTCGCTATCCGAAAGAACGCCCCTTGCGAGAGAGAGGGGGGGCACCCCCCCCGGCGGGGCGAATTGTCGCGGAAGAGGACGCGTGTGGGTCGCCCGGCGCGGGTGCAAGTCGGGGTCTGCGGGGAGTTTGTGGGAATGGTATACGTGAACTTTCGCAGGTTTCCCAGTGTGAAATCCCGGCACTTCTCGGGCCTCCCGCAATCAGGGCCATTTCGACCGTTTGACCTGACACCTTCCAGCGGAAGCCGCAACGGAAGCGTCGGAGGGATCGCCAGCCGCCCAGCGAAACGGTGACGCGGCGGCTGATGGAGATCCTTCGTGTGGTCGACGCGCTCTCCGAAGTCGTCGAGGAAGGGGAGATGGGCCCGTGGCTGCTCCGGCCGAATGAAGCGTTCGAGGGCCTCAAGCCGATCGAGGTCATCGAGAGAGGTCAAATCGATCGCATCTTGCAGATGATTTTCCTCCTCCGGTCGGGTACGCCCTCCTGACCGCGTCGTCTCGTGGCCCATCAAGGCCAGTTCAGCACGCCCACCATCCGCAGCGCCGCGGTGGCGGCCAGGATCAGCACCAACGAGTTGAACAGCTTCTGGGGGACGATCAGGAAAAGGCGTTTTCCCACCAGCGCGCCCACGATGACGATCGGAAGCAAGACCAGGTCGAAGCCCAGCGTGCCGGGCGTGATCATCCCGAGGGAGAGGAAGATGGGGGCCTTGGCCAGGTTGACGATCAAGAAGAACCAGGCCCACGTGCCCATGAACTGCTCCTTGGGCAGCCCGCGGCTGATCAGATAGACGCTCATCACCGGCCCGGCCGCGTTTCCCACGGTCGTGCCGAACCCGGCTAACAGGCCCGCCACGGCCACGAACCACCAGCGGCCGGGCATTCCCGTCCAGCCAAACCGCTGGCGCCCTACCTCCAGGCCCAGCAGGGCCAGGACGATCCATCCCAGCACCAGCTTGAAGTGCTGGTCGGCGACCAGAAGCAGAACCACCGCTGCCGGAACCATCCCCGCCACCACGTAGGGAAACAGGCCCCCAAGCCGGTTCCATTCGGCGTGCCGGCGGTAGAAGCCGACGGCGAACAGGTCACCCACCAGGAGCACGGGCAACAGCGCCCCGACCGAGAGCTTCTCGTTCCCCGCAAACGCCTCGGTCATGAACACGATGGCCGGAATCGCGACGCCGGGGATCCCCGTCTTCGAGAGTCCGACCAGCAAGGCGGCGGCGAGACCCAGCAGATAGGCGGTCAAGTCGTAGTCCATCAGGGCGCTTCCCCTCGTTCGCCGGCTCTGCTGCGGAACGCACTACTCGCCTCGCGTTCGCCTCCCGTCCTCAGCCCCCGCGCTCCATCCCCCCGTTCCCCAGGCTCTGCGCCCCATCCTCCCTCGTTCCCGGGCTGCCCCTCCCGTCTCCCTCGTTCCCAGGCAGAGCCTGGGAACGAGGGCGCGGTTCCACGTCACTCTCCGGCCATCGCTTCGGTGAGGATCTTGGCGGTGCTCTGGCGCATGATCCGCGGGTCGACCGGCTCGCCCGCCTGGAGACACCGGCGGACCTCTTTGCCGGAGATGAACACCGGCTTCTCGTCGGGGTGATTCTCCATCAGGTCGACCCGCCCCATCGATTCGTAGTAGGCCGCGAAGCCGACGCGCAGCGGGGAGATCTTCAGATCGCCGCGCAAGTCCTCGAAAACTCCCTGGGCATCGAAGTCGCCCCAGATGGGCGTGCCGTCGTGGTACGGGGCGTCGGCGTGCTTGCGCCCGATGATGATGTCGGTAAACCCGAAATTCTGCCGATAGATCGCGTGCATCACCGCCTCGCTCGGGCCGCCGTAGAACATCTTGATATCGAGTCCCAGGAGGATCACGCGATCGGGCACCGATTCGCCCCGCGGGCCCCACAGCTCCGGGTCGCTGTCGCCCTCGCCCAGGGCCCGGTTCTCGATCAGCGTTTCGTACGTCCGCATCCGCACGTCGGCGTGCACGTCGTCGCCTTTGGTCTCGCCGATCAGCGGATTGAGGCACGCTCCGGCGTTGTGCCCGGCCCGCAACAGCGTCTCCAGCCCGTAGACCAACGCGTACTCATGGGCCCGGTGTAGCGGGTTCCGCGTCTGGAATGCCACCACCCGCCCCCAACCCTTCTCGGCCAACAAGCGTCGGACTTCGCGCGGCGTGAGCACGTACTTGCCGAACCGCGGGTGTTTTGGTTGGGGGAGGACCCGGATCGAGCCACCCAGGAGGTGGGTCTTGTCGGCGTCGGCCACCAGCACCATGTCGGCCCCGGGGTGGTCGGTTCGCTCGGTCCGGTAGACCTTGGCGAGATATTTCTGCTTGTCCCATGGAAACACGTCGCTGATCTGGAGCGTGGCCACGATTTCGCCCGACGCGTTCACCAACGCCACCTCTTGCCCCGATCCCAACTCCCCGGCCATCTGCTCCGTGACGGGCAACGCGAGCGGAATCGCCCACGCGTAAAGGTCCCCGTTGTGCTCGATCACCGACTCCTCGAGCACCCGATCGTACGTGGCCGAATCCATGGGCCCGATCAACGGGCTGAGCCCGCCGTCGCCAAATCGGTAGACCGTCGACAAATCGGCCTCCGAGACGGGCACTTTGCAGAGCGTTTCCGCCCGGGCGAGGAAGTCATCCACCGCTTCGTCTTCCACGGTCCGACACACAGGTTCCGTCAAGCCACCATGAGGGGGGATCAAATCGGCCATCGGCAGGTTTTCCTTGCTCCAATTCGCCAGTGCGGGAGTCCGGCCACGCGCACCGGACCCCTAAAGAAGATGACAGCGGCAGCGATGCAGTCCAGCCGTCCAGTCGTCAAGCTGGAAGAGACCGCCTCCGAAACGCCCGACAGACTCGAAAGACCCGAGCACTGCGAGCATTTGCCGCTGGTCAAAGAACGAAGGGATGCAGTATACGGGTCGCCGGAAAGCGATTCAACGGGAACATCGCGCCCGCCGAGCGGCCACCGGACCGCACGGACGGCGACGACGCAGGAAGGGAATGCGCCAAGAAACGGCGGCGCCCGGCGATGGAGAATCGGGGGGAAGGTGTGGACGCCGGCCGGCGCCCTCAGATGTAGTACATCTGTCCTTCTTCTCGCTTTGCCCGGTCGAGAAGCTCGGCGAACGTGATCTCGCTGAGCATCTCGCGCTCCTTCGCGTCCACCTGCCTCCAAGCCTTCATCAACACCTTGACCGCCGGGGAATCGGGCGATGCGCTGGGGCTCTTGCCGTTGGCCCCGGCGGAGGAGCCGTCGATCACGTCCATCACCTGGCCGAGCGACACGTCCTCGGGCGGACGAATCAGGTGATAGCCGCCGGCGGCCCCCCGCGTGCTGGCCACGAAGCCGGCCCCCTTGAGTTGCAGCAGGATCTGAACCAGAAATCGCGGGGGCACATCGTGCCTTTCGGCGATCTTGCGAATGCGGACCGGCTCGCCCGACCCGTACCGGGAGGCCAACTCCACCATCGCGATGCAAGCGTACTCGGTTTTTGCGGAGATTTTCATCACGTTTGTCCTTTATGGTTCTTCGTAGGCGTTGATCGGCCCGTGCCCGTTTTCGGGTCTCCAACGTGCATCGAACTGCCCATCCAGTCACACGAGCGGCCAGCCCTCCCTGGCCAAAGCATCCTAATTTTACTGCTTCACTTGAAAAAATTAAGGCCCCCGCCCGGACAGAACCCCACAAATTCGTGTGGGCTCCCCCAATCGCCAGCGGCCCATATTGACTATTTTGTTCATTAAGGTAGTTGTATTGTTTGGCGTGAAAGCGGCCGTCGCGCTCTACCGCCCCCGGGCCCGGTTTCTCCGCCTTGCGAGACGACCGGGAGCCCGTGGCGAGCATCCTTCTTCAATCGCGCCTCTCGCTCGAATCCACGCAGCGTTCGGCCTGGCATGGAGTTGCGTCGACTCCGTCAAGCCCGCATCGGGCCGTCGCGAACGACCGGCCTGGCTGCCCGTCGTGCCAGCCCGATTCCCCTGTGTCCTCCGGCCACCTGAGCGCAGCCAGCCCGGCTGCCCCCCCCGGATGGAGTGCTTGACGGATCCCACCCGAATCGCCACGATTTGCCACTGACGGCTGAATCGTACACTGGACACTTCCCAATCTCGACGAATCGGAAAGGCCGACCTGCGCGATGGCTGAAAAGGCATATTTGGCGATCGACATGGGTGCCTCGAGCGGGCGCCACGTCGTGGGGCGCTTCGACGGGGCAAAGCTGCGGCTGGAGGAGACCTATCGCTTCGAAAACGGCCCGGTCGACGTCGCCGGAAGCCTCTACTGGGACCTCCTGGCCCAGTGGTGCCACGTCCTCGCCGGTCTGCGGGCGGCCGGCGCCCGGTTCGGCGACCGGATCGCCAGCGTGGGGGTAGACACTTGGGGAGTCGACTTCGGGCTGCTGGGCCGCGGCGACGTCTTGCTCGGAAACCCCAGCCATTACCGCGACCCCCGCACCAACGGCATGCTCGAAAAGGCGTACTCGATCGTCCCCCGAGCGGAGATCTTCCGGCACAGCGGGCTGCAATTCATGCAGTTCAACACCCTCTACCAGGTGCTGGCGATGAAGCTGGCCGGCTCGCCGCTATTGGAAATGGCCGAAACGCTCCTCATGATGCCCGACCTGTTCCACTGGCTGATGACCGGCCAGAAGGCCAACGAGTTCACCGACGCCACGACCACCCAGTTCTACAATCCAGTCCGGGGCGACTGGGCCACCGAGCTGTTGGACAAGTTCGAGCTGCCGACCGGCATCCTCGGGTCCGTCGCGCAGCCCGGCACCGACCTGGGCCCGTTGCGGCCCGGGCTTGTCGACGAGACGGGCTTGGCCGGCGCCCACGTCGTCCTGCCCGGAACCCACGACACGGCCAGCGCCGTCATGGCCGTCCCCGCCGCCAGCCAGCCCGGCGCACGCCCCGACTGGTGCTACATCAGTCTGGGCACCTGGGCCCTGATGGGCGTCGAGTCGCCCCGGCCCGTCGTCAACGACCAGGTGCTCAAGCTCAACTTCACCAACGAAGGCGGCGTCGGCGGCACGATTCGCCTCCTAAAGAACATCACGGGCCTGTGGCTGGTGCAGGAGTGCCGCCGGGTGTGGAACCAGGCCGGGCGCGACTGGGGCTGGGAGGACCTCAACCAGCTCTCCGCCGCCGCCAAGTCGCTCGTCTCGTTCATCAACCCCGATGCCCACCAGTTCATGGCCCCGACCGACATGCCCGAGGCCATCCGCCAGTTCTGCCGCAACACCGGCCAGACCGTCCCGGACGACGAAGGCGCCGTCCTTCGCTGCGCCCTGGAGAGCATCGCCATGAAGTTCCGCCACGTGCTGGGCATGTGCGAGGAGCTCGCCGGCGCCCGCATCGAGACGATCCACGTCGTCGGCGGGGGCACCCAGAACCGGCAGCTCTGCCAGGCCGCCGCCGACGCGTGCGCCCGCCGCGTCGTGGCCGGACCCATCGAGGCCACCGCCACCGGCAACCTGATGATGCAGGCGGTCGCCGCCGGCGACGTCGGCTCGATCGCCCAAGCCCGGGAGGTGATCCGAAACAGCTTCGCCGTCGAACAGTACGAGCCCCAAAACACGGCCGCCTGGGACGAAGCCTACGAGCGGTTCCTGGCCGTAGTAGACAAAACGGGATAGGCAGCACACGGTAGACCGCCAAATCCCCAAAGCCGCTTGCGGCTTCGCCCGCGCCGACCGTCCACTGCGCCCCAACCACTTCTCCAAGGAGCAATCACGATGATCAACGTCGGTATCGCCGGACTCGGCTTCATGGGCATGACCCACTACAACGCCTACAAAAAAGTCGCGGACGCCAAGGTCACCGCGATCTGCGAGACCGACCCCGTGCGCCTCTCCGGCGACTGGCGCTCGATCAAGGGCAACTTCGGCCCGCAGGGCGAAGTTGTCGACCTTGGCGACGTCGCCAAGTATCCCAAGCTCGACGAGCTGATGGCCGATCCCGACGTCGACATGGTCGACGTCTGCCTGCCGCCCCCGTTCCATGCCCAGGCAGCGATCGCCGCCTCGAAGGCGGGCAAGCACGTGCTCTGCGAGAAGGCGATCGCGCTGAAGGCCGAGGACGGCGTCGCCATGGTCGACGCGGCCAAAGCGGCCGGCAAGCAACTGATGATCGCCCACGTGCTGCCGTTCGTGCCCGAATACACCTTCGCCTACGAAAAGATCACCAGCGGCGAGTACGGCCGCCTCTTGGGCGGGCACTTCCGGCGGATCATCTCCGACCCGCTGTGGCTCAAAGACTTCTACGACCCCGACGGCTGCGGCGGCCCGATGATCGACCTCCACATCCACGACGCCCACTTCATCCGCCTCGTCGCCGGCATGCCCAAGGCCGTCCACAGCGTCGGCCGGATGCGGGGCGAGGTGGCCGAGTTCTTCTCCACCCAGTTCCTCTTCGACGACCCGACGCTCGTCGTCACCGCCACCAGCGGCATCATCAACCAGCAAGGCCGCCCCTTCACCCACGGCTACGAAATCTACCTCGAAAAGGCCACGCTCCTGTTCGAGTCGTTCACCGGCCCCCCCCTCACCGTCTTCACCGAAGACGGCCAGGCAGAAAAGCCCGACCTCGGCTCCCCCGACATGCTCGACGCCTTCCCCATCGAGCTGGCCGAAGCCGTGCGCTGCGCCCAAGCCAACACCGCCTCCAACCTCCTCGACGGCGCCCTGGCCCGCGACGCCCTCATCCTCGGCCACAAGCAGACGCAGTCGATCGCGGAGCGGAGGGTGGTGGAGGTTCAGTAGTCCGCTTCCCCCCCTGGACAACACGAGCGATCCCCAGACCGGTGGGAGAAATCGCGCCCGGAAGCGCCCGTTCGAGGGACTACTATAGCCATGGCAGCCGAGCGAACCGAGAGGCCAGCGAACTGGTGCGTCGTCTTGCACGCAGCTCGGACGAGGCGGCCTTCGAGGAGATCGTCCGCCGTCACGGCGCGTTGGTGCTCGGGGTGTGCCGGCGCGTGCTGGGGAACGGACACGACGACCACGACGCTTCCTGCGACTCGAATTTCCGGCCATAGCTCACTCCTCCGCTGCTCAGCTTAGCAACAAAACCAAGCATTTGGAGTGTCCGGCAATTCGGCGCCACCTCGCGTGATTGCACAGGATGTGGTAGAGAAGATCGGAATAAATCCGGCCGAGAAGTGCGGAAAGTCAGGTACACGCATGGGGAGTCGCCGAATGCAGTGCCACATTGCCACCGGGGCGACGAGTCGTTACTCTAGGATGCCATGGCGGGTAATGGGAACACACAACTGACGGTTCACCATCGCCGCCGGGCCAGGCGACTGGCGTATTGGAACGGGGCGATCTGGGCGGTCGGCAACGGGCTGGCCAGCACGACGCTGGTTGTTTACCTGGCCCTGGACCTGGGGGCCGAGGGGATCGGGGTGGGGATCGGCATGATCCTGGCCGCCCGGCACGTGGTGGGGCTGTTGCGGCTGGGCGCCCCGGCGATGATCGGCCGGCTGGTGGATCGGAAACGATTCTGCGTGGCGTCGTTTCTTCTGGGTACGCTCCTGCTACTGGCGTTGCCGCTGGTGGCCGCGCCGGGTCGGCTGGCTTCGCCGGTTGCCTCGCTTTGGGCGCTGGTCGGGCTGTGGTGCGTGTACCATCTGATGCAATACCTGGGTATGGTCGCCCTCTGGTCGTGGATCGCCGACCTGGTGCCGGTCGAGATTCGCGGTCGTTTCCTGGGACGGCGGGAGCGGTGGATGGTGGCCGGGCAGGCGGCGGCCATGCTCGCGGGCGGGCTGTTCGTCTGGGGATGGCAAGGGCTGCATCCGACCGCGCCGCGGTGGATCGCTTACGTGATGACCGCCACGCTGGGCGGATGTCTGATGATCGCCGCCCTGGTGCCTTTGGCCCTGATGCCGTCGATGGCCACGAGCCGGGCCGCGTGCCGCGGGGCGACGCTCCGGTCGATACTGGCCCCGTTTTCCGATTCCCGGTTCCTGCGCCTGCTCTTGTTCGGTTGTTGGTTTTCCCTCTCCAACGGGCTGACCCAGTCGGCGCAGTACTCGTATCCGAAGCAAGTGCTCGGGCTCATCCTGTTCGCGATGCTCGCGATGCAGACGGGGATGCGCGTCGGGCAGTTGGCCGTCAGCCCGTGGCTGGGCCGGCTGGCCGACCGCGTGGGCAATCGGCCGGTGATG
>CAZDHR010000016.1:0-36169 GCA_964505295.1 uncultured Planctomycetaceae bacterium | reverse complement strand
CACTCACTTCAAGCCCCGCACCCGCTCTCCGTCTCGCAGAATTCGAGACTTAGCACTCTACCAAGCGGTTCGCTCCAAGGGTCGCGATGAGGAATCCGCAATTCGTTCGCAACCGACCGAAGCTCCGGGGTTCCAATTCTCCGCTGTCGAGTAGTTGGTGCTTGTAGGTTAAGTTAAGAAGTGGTTACACAAGTCTCGAAGGGTGAACCCGTCCTTGGGACGGGGCCTGCGTCCGGCATGAAGATCGTCCTTGACTTCAAGGTATCGCTTCAATGCCGCGTCAGGGGCCTCCCATCGGCCAAAGTAGTGCACCTTGCCCCTGATTTTCTTGGACCACTGGCCGTTGCCGTTGGCCGTGAGAGGGAACTCGCGGTAGGGCTTTGCCGGTTTCCGGCGGGGCTTCTTTCGGATAGACTTTTTGGCCATGGCAACGCACCTTGAAATAATTGGGTATCAGTACGCAACAGGCTCCGAACGCACCCCCGCGAAGGGTGTCATGCCGATTGGGGGAGGGTATCGTTTCGGGTATCGTCACCATGTTGTCACGTTTTCTTGGAAAGTCAACTGGGCACGTAAAGTGTTATTGTGAATTGAGTTAGATTATAACGGATGGGTGGCCGAGTGGTCTAAGGCGGCAGTCTTGAAAACTGTTCTGGGCTCGCGCCCAGCGGGGGTTCGAATCCCTCCCCATCCGCTATCGGGGGGCTAGCTGAAAGATCGTCATCCTTCGTTTCCTTTGGTAAACCCTTGTCAGTGACCGATGAGGCAACGCAAAATCCAACGTATCCCGCGCACGTAAGGGGTCGTGAGGCTTCGTACAAGAAAGGCGAAGACCCCGCTCTTCCCGAGGAAAACGAGGTCTTACGAACCTATACAAACGCTCAAGTGGAGGCGGCGGGAATCGAACCCGCGTCCCGCGACATTTCCGTGCAGGCTTCTACGTGCGTAGTCGGATGATTTCAGGGTTTCGCCTTCCCGGCCGCCAACCGACGGGCTGCCGGGCGGGCTAGTCGGCAGCGGAGTTTAATCCCGGGCGTGGCCGACGGCGACCCGGGACGATCCGGAATTGGCGGCCAGCTTTTGGGCCTCTCCGGCAAAAGCCCTCAGCCGGGGCTACGCGTTTTTACGCAGCCAGCACGAGGTTATCCTCGGCAACTAATAGATTTGGTCAGCTTTTATCGTGGCCCGCTGACCAACCACGGCACGCCACTTGCACTTCAATCTGCCCGGTCGAATCCAGTTCGCCCCCTTGGTGGTTGTGGGAGTGGTTGTAGCTACCGAGACACGGCTTCGCGTGGTCGGCACTCCTCTTCCGCAAGACGGAGTATGCGGCCCATCGGTTCGCTCGAAGGCCAAACGGCCGGACGCGCGAACCGGGAGACTCATCGTCGTCGCTGCGGTCGGTCCAATGACCGCGACCGCCCACCACCAAGGAATTCTATCATGCGCAGGCCGAAACGTCTATCGTCGGTCGGGCCACGGGCGCACGGCGGCAAAAGGTGACAGGCACCTTTTGCCTGAAAGGCCCTTCGGGTGCTTCGCACAAAAGGTGCCTGTCACCTTTTTTTCCTGCGATTCCCCACCTATGGAGGGTAATGGCGAGGCGGAAGGAGAACGCGGCCACCGTGGCGGGTCTCAGGCCGCAGGCCAGCCCGTCGGGCGGGATCGGCCCGAGCTCACGCCGGCCGAGCGCCCCTTTGAAAGTCGGGGCGCATCTGCAATAATACAGGTTTTCGTATCTCGACCGGGGCACCCCGGTGGCGGATTGTCGGTGTGAGTCTTGAGCCCGGAGGGAGGATCCCATGTTCAAAAACCTGAATGCGTCGGCCCTTGGAGTGACGGGTCATCAGAGTGAGCTGATCGAGCTGGCACTCACCTACGGGTTCCAGGCGCTGGACGGGGACATCGAGGAGATCGCCACCCGGGCGAAGCTGAAGGGGATGCCATACGCTCGGCGGCTCATCGACAGCGCCAAGGCTCGCGTGGGCACGTTCCAGCTCGGCACGTTTCAGCTTCCGTTGGACTGGGACATGGACGACGAGGTGTTCAAGCCCGAGCTGGAGAATCTGTCGGAATACGCCCAGGTGGCGGCCGAGATGGGTTGCACGCGATGCCTGGCGACGATTCAGCCGGCCGGCGACAAGCGGCCCTATCACGAGAATTTCGAGTTCCACCGGCGGCGATTCGGCGAGATTTGCACGGCGATGGAGCCTTCCGGCGTGAGGCTGGGCATCGGGTTCCGCGCGGCGGCGGGACTTCGGGATTCGCAGGCATTCCAGTTCATCCACGATCTGGACGCGCTGTCGTTGTTGGTGAACATGATCGACTCGCCGAATCTCGGCGTGCTTCTGGACGTTTGGGACCTGCACGTGTCGGGCGGGTCGGTGGAGAGCGTGCGAGGCCTTTCCGCCGAGAAGATCGTGGCCGTGCAGTTGGCCGACGTGCCGGGAGACGACACCCCCCTGTCCGAGTTGACCGAGGCATCGCGGGGGCTGCCGGCCGCCGAGGGGGGGATCGATCTGCCGGCCTACCTGGCCGCTCTGGGCGAGCTCGGATACGAGGGGCCCGTCACCTACAAGCCCGACCGCAGCGTCTTCTCCGGCATGCGGCGCGACCCGATCGTCAAGAAGGTGGCGGATATCCTGAGCCGGGCTTGGGAGGCGGCGGGGCTGACCCCCGACGGGAAGCTGAAGCAGCCGGCCCCGGCGGAAAGTTAGCCGGAGCGCCCGGTCAAGTGTCGTTTGACGGGTCGGTAGTGACTGCCGTGTTTCACTGGGACAACGGTTTGAAGCTGACCAAGGCCGACCTGGCGATCGACATTCGTCGACGGCAGCCTCGGGCGTTCATCTCCCACGCCCACGCCGATCACATTGCCCGGCACGAGTACGCCCTGTGCACGCCGGAAACGGCTGCCCTCTACCATTTCCGCTTGGGTCGTCGCCCGACGCTCGACATGCCCTATCGCGAGCCGATCGAATGGGGCAGTCTGCGCTTGACGACCTATCCGGCCGGCCACTGCCTGGGGTCGGCGATGCTCCTGGCCGAGGACGGCGCGCGGTCGCTTCTGTACACGGGCGACTTCAAGCTGGGCGAATCGGCGACTGCCGAACGGGCGGAGCTTCCCCAGGCCGAGATATTGGTCATTGAGAGCACGTACGGCCATCCCGACTATCGTCTTCCGCCCAGGGACGAGGCGCTCGGGCGACTCTTCGAGGAGGTCGGCAAGGCGCTTGCGGCCGGGGCCGTGCCGGTCGTCGAAGCGTACGCATTGGGCAAGGCCCAGGAGGTGACGCGCCTGTTGACCGGCGCCGGGTTCCGCGTGCTCCAGCACGAGCATGCCTACCAAATCAGCCGGATTTACGAGTCGCTGGGCGTGGATTTGGGCGACTACGGTCCGCTTCGAGGCGACCCGGCTTCGGAGCACGTGCTGGTCGTGCCGCCCCGCACGCGGCGCTTCGACTCTGTCGCCCGTGAGGTCCGCTTTGCGGTGACCGGCTGGGCAGTGGACCGGGGCGCGAAGTACCGTCTCCGAGTCGACCACGCGATCCCGCTCTCCGACCATGCCGACTACGAGGAGCTGTTGGAGGCGGTCGGCCGGGTGGCTCCCCGAAAGGTGTATTGCACGCACGGCCCGGAGTCGTTTGTCGAGCGGGTCCGCGACGCCGGGTTCGACGCCCATCCCCTGGGGGGGTGGGGCGGGGGAGGGTTGGTGGGGGGAGGAGGGGGGGGGGGGGGGGGATGGGGGGGGGGGGGGGGGGGTGGGGGGGGGGGGGGGGCGTTTTTTGGGGGGACGTTGGTCGACCCGTTGGCTTGGGTGGCGGGATCGATTATGCTGATTGCAGCTTCACTCGCGTTCTGACCCGCCAACTGTCACACCTGAAGTCTGGAGATCCGCCATGAGACGACGTGAATTCATGCTCGCTGCCGGCACGGCCGCACTGGGATTGTCGACGTTTCCGTCCCGTCGGGCCAGGGCCGCCCGGCTCAAGACGCCGAAGATTCTCTACTTCACCCGGAGCGCCGGATACGAGCACTCGGCCGTGGCCCCGATCGACGGCGGCCCGAGCGTGTCGGAGAAGGTGATGACCGAGATCGCCAAGCGGGAAGGCATCGAGGTCGTTTGCACCAAAGACGGCCAGGTATTCGACGAGCCGCTGGACCAGTACGACGTGATCGCCTTCTACACCTGCGGCGACCTGTGCGGTGCCGAGAGCAAGCAGAATACCCCGCCCATGTCGGCCGATGGCAAGAAACGACTTCTAAGCGCCATCGAAGGCGGCAAGGGCTTCGTGGGTTTTCACTCGGCGGCCGATTCGTTCCACTCCCAAGGCGGACGCAACGAGATCCAGACGGAGCTCGATCCGTACGTCGCCATGCTCGGGGGCGAGTTCGTCAGTCACGGTCCCCAGCAGGTGGCCACCCAGCGAGTCACCTCGCCCAACTTCCCCGGCCTGAAAGGCGTTGGCGACTCGTTCGAACTGAACGAGGAGTGGTACGCGCTGAAGAACTTCGCCAAGGACCTCCACGTGATCCTGGTGCAGGAGACGGAGGGGATGAAGGGCGACTGCTACCAGCGCCCCCCCTTCCCGGCGACCTGGGCCCGGCTGCACGGCAAGGGCCGCGTCTACTACACGTCGCTCGGCCACCGTCACGACGTCTGGACCAACCCGCTCTGCCAGCAGATCGTCATGGGCGGTTTCGACTGGGCCATGGGCAACGTCGACGCCGAACTGACGCCCAACCTCGCCAAAGTCACGCCCAAGGCGAACCAGTTGACGCGGTAGCCGGCGTCACGTATTCCACGGTAGGCTTTCTGGCTGGCAGTGCCCCGATTGTTCGGGTCGATTTGCCACCGGCGACCACATTCATGCGGCCGCTTGGACCGCGTGAAGGTGGTCACGATGAACCGCGATTTGGGCGCGCACGTGCCCACGATATTCACTTTCGCAGGAGGAGTCAGGCATGATCGACTGGAGACCGAATAGCGTCCGAGTATCGAGGGAACGGCCATCGACCGGCGGCATCCGCGCACTGGAGCTTGCGGCCCTGCTGGTGGTTGCTGCATCGGCTGCGGCACGGGCTGGCGACTGGCCGACGTACCGGTACGACACGGCGCGGAGCGGCGTGACGGCGGAGCAGGTGAAGCCGCCGCTGAGCCAATGTTGGGTATTCCAGCCCCGGCACGCGCCCGAGCCCGCTTGGGGCGAGCCGAACCCGCGCCCGGTGGGCGGATGGTACGGTCTTACCGAGTTGAGGAGGGTGCACTTCGACGATGCCTTCCACGTGGCGGTGGTCGGCGGCGCCGTGTACTTCGGCTCGTCCGCAGACGGCAAAGTCTACTCGTTGGATGCGAAGACGGGCAAGGAGCGATGGAGCGCGATGGCCGACGGGCCGGTGCGCCTAGCGCCGACCGTGTGGCGTGACAAGGTGTACGTCGGGTCCGACGACGGCTTCGTCTATTGCCTGCGGGCAAGCGACGGAGGTGAGCAGTGGAAGTTTCGCGCCGCCCCCAACCAGCGCAAGGTGCTCGGCAGCGGTAAGATGATCTCGCTGTGGCCGGTGCGCACGGGCGTGTTGGTCGACGACGGCGTTGCCTATTTCGGAGCCGGCATCTTTCCCGCGGAAGGCGTTTACATGCACGCGGTCGGCGCCGACGACGGGAAGCCGGTCTGGTGCAACGACACGTGCGGTGCCGCCCCTCAGAGCCGCATCTCGCCGCAGGGCTATCTGCTTGCCTCGGAGGACCGCTTGTTCGCGCCTCTCGCTCGGGTGTCGCCCGCTGCCTTCGATCGCAAGGACGGCCGCCTGTTGTACGAGGCCTACATCGAGCACATCATCGGCGGCACGTACGCCACGCTTGCCGGCGATCAACTGTTCACCGGCACGGAGCAACTAATCGGCTATAACCAAGCGTCTCACCGGTCCCGATCTTCCTGGTTCTGGGGCCATCAACTCCTCGTTACCCCCGACGCGTTCTACGCGGCGACCGGGCGCGAGCTGTTCGCGGTCAAGCGCGAGACCTACGCGGCTGCCAGCCTCCGCCGCAAGGGCCTCCTCGACCGCCGGCGCGATCTCAATAAGCAACTCCAACGAGCCAGGCAAGGGCCGGAAGCACAACGCAAGCAGCTTCAGGTGGAGATGGATGCGTTAAACGAGCAGCTCCGCCAGGCCGAAGCCGAGATGGCGGCGGGCGAGATGTGGCGCGTCTCCTGCGATTGCGAAGAGACGCTCGTCCTGGCCGGCAACACGCTTTTTGCCGGCGGGGCCGGCAAAGTGGTGGCCTTCGACGCCACGTCGGGCGACTCGCTGTGGACGGGGACCGTCGACGGCAAGGCGCGAGGCCTGGCCGTCGCCGACGGGAGGCTGTTCGTCAGCTCCGACTCGGGGGCGATCTACTGCTTCGGCGCGCAAGGCTCCGAGGCACTCGGCGTGATTGAGCAACCCGCCGCCGCGTCGCCATTCCCTGCGGACGAGATGACGCCGATTTACAAGGCGGCTGCCGAGCACATCGTCCGTACAACGGGTATCAAACGGGGCTATTGCCTTGTGCTGGGTTGTGGCACGGGGCGGCTGGCCTTCGAGCTGGCGAAGCGGACGGAACTGAAGATCTGTGGCGTCGAGCCCAACCGCCGGAAGGCTGAAGCTGCACGCAAGGCGCTCGACGCGGCCGGACTCTACGGCGCCCGGGTGCTCGTCGAGCACGGCGAACTGTCGAAGGTGCCGTTTTCCGATTATTTCGCCAACCTCGTCGTTTCCGAGGACGCAATCGTCTCGGGCCAAATGCCCGGCAGCGCCAAGGAAGCGTTCCGCATGCTCAAGCCGCTTGGCGGCACTATCTGCATCGGCCAGCCGGCGGCAGCCGGCGGCAAGGTGAAGCCGCTCCAGAAAGCGGCGATGCGGCAGTGGTTGGCCGAAGCGGGGATCGACCGGGGGCGGGTCTCCGAGGAGGATGGAATGTGGCTCGAATTCAACCGCGGGCCGCTCCCGGGGGCGGGTAGCTGGACCCACCAATACGCCGAACCGGGTAACACCACCTGCAGCGACGATCAGCTCGTCCGCTGCCCGCTCGGGTTGTTGTGGTTTGGCGGTCCCGGGCCGCGTCAGATGGCCGAGCGCCACCGCCGGGCCGCGGCTCCGTTGGCCACGGGCGGTCGCCTGTTTATCCTGGGCGAGGGGACGGCGAACCGGATCGGCGCCGGCGAGAACAGCGTCATGGCCTACGACGCCTACAACGGGCTGAAGCTCTGGGAACGGAAGATCCGCGGGGCGTTGCGCGTCACCGTGACCCACGACGCCGGCAACTCGGCGGTCAATGCCGACAGCCTGTTCGTGGCCGTTGACGACAAGTGTCTTCGGTTCGACGCCGCCACCGGGGAAACCAAGCTCACGTACACGATGCCGCCGGCGGCTGACGGCAAGCCTCGGCGCTGGGGCTACGTCGCCGTGGTCGGCGACACGCTCTTCGGCTCTCGCACCACCAAGGGTCGCATCGCCGACTGCGTCTTCGCGCTCGATCTGGCCAGCGGGAAACTCCGCTGGAAGCACGAGTGCGAGGGCGTTGGCCAGGGGTCGATCGCCATCGGCGACGGGCAGTTGTTCTTCGCCGCTACGAGCGTGACCGAAAAACAGCGCGGAGAGGCGCTCGCGGAACGGGCCAAAGCGCTGCACCGCTTGAGCGAATCGGAGCGGGCCGCGCTCGAGGAGAAACTGAAGGCCGCCACCGTACACCGCGTCGTCGCTCTCGACGCGGGCACGGGAGACAAACGGTGGGAAAAGCCGGTCGAGATAACCGGCGCCGTCGGCGGATCGTATTGGTGCTCGCTGGGCGCCATCTACAACCGTGACACCCTCGTGCTCTTCGGCGTGTTTCTCGACGGCCACTACTGGAAGCAGTTCTTCGCCGGACAGTTCGAGTCGCGGCGTGTGGTCGCCTTGTCGGGCAAGGACGGCGGGCTCTTGTGGCAGAAACACATCGGCTACCGCGTGCGCCCGATTGTGATCGGCGACACGTTTCACGCCGAGCCCTGGGCCTACGACCTGCGAACCGGCAAGCAAAAGACTCGCGTCCATCCGGTAACCGGGAAGGAAGAGATCTGGCAGTTCGCCCGACCCGGTCACCACTGTGGATGCCCGGCCGCGTCGCCCCACACCATGCTCTTCCGTTCTTACACGTTGGGGTGGTACGACCTGGTGGGCGACTTCGGGACCCAGCACTTCGGCGCGCAGCGACCCGGCTGCTGGATCAATTTCATCCCTGCCAACGGCCTGCTCATGATGCCCGAGGCCAGCTCGGGCTGTATGTGCCCGTTCCCCAACACCTGCACCGCGGTCTTTAAGAGCAGGAAGGAAAACCGGCAGTGGGCCTACTTCAGCCAGCCCGGCCCGATGACGCCGGTCAAACGTCTGGCGCTGAACCTCGGCGCACCGGGAGACCGCAAGGACCCCTCCGGCGCGCTGTGGCTCGGGTATCCCCGTCCCGGCGGCTCGCTGGTGTTGCAGTTCAAGGCCGGCCTCTCGTTCTACCCCGGCCATAGTTACTTCAAGCACGACCCCGCGCGCTTGGCGATCGAGGGTACCGACAAGCCGTGGGTGTTCCGCTCCGGCGTGTGCGGCGTGAAGGAGTGCACGCTTCCGCTGGCCGAGCCGGGAGATGGAACGGCTCGCTACACCGTGCGCCTGGCCTTTGCCGAGTTGGAGCACGAAGCCGCCGGCAAGCGCGTCTTCGACGTCAAGCTCCAAGGCAAGGTCGTGGCCGAGGACTTCGACGTCTTCAAGGAAGCCGGCGCAAGAAACCGGCCGGTCGTCAAGGAGTTCCAGGGCATCGACGCCGACGACAAACTCATCTTGGAGTTCGTTCCCAAGGCCGCCAGCCCGGCAGCGGACGAATTGCCGATTCTCCAGGGGATCGATGTCGAGAGGGAGAAGGTGCTCACCCTCGGCTTCGCCGTTCCGTCCTTCCTGCTCTGCGATGCGGAGCCCCGGCAGACGGGCGAAGTGGTGATCGTGAACAACAAGGAAGGGGATTTCGCCGGAACGCTTCGCCTCGACGTCCCGGATCGCTTCGCCGTCACGCCGATTGAGACGCCGGTCCGCGTTCCTTCCGGGCAAAGGCTGAGCGTCGCGATCTCGGCTTCAGTCGGCGAGAAGGGACCGGCGGGGAACCACCGCGTCGGGGTCAAGCTCGTCGCCGCGGATGGAACGGTCGAGTGTGAAAGGGAAGCGAAGCTCGAATACCTGGGCGACTTGAGACGCGCGGTCCTCAAAGCGGTTGAGGATACCTACACCCACCATTCATCGCCGGCCGAGAACCATGCGACAAGCCCCGGGCTGAACGTCGACGGCGGCGACCGGAAGATGGGCGATCACCATCACAGCATCGCCTACCTCAGGTTCCACGTTGCGGTGGGCGGCAAGCCCGTGTCGGCCGTGCTGCGACTCTACAATGCGGGCAATCCGTCGGGCGACTCCGGCCAGGTTCGGCTCGTGGCGGAGCCGTGGAGCGAGAAGAGCGTGACCTACGAGGCCCGCCCGAAGCTTGGCGACGTCGTGGCCAAAATCGGCCCCGTCGTGGAGAACCAGATCGTGGAGCTTCCGCTGGAGCTCTCCCTGGAAGACAACCAGGAGTTGAGCCTGGCCATCGATCCCACGAGCTGCGACGGAATCAACTACATCTCCCGCGAGGGAGGCAAGCCGGCGGAGCTCGTCGTCGAGTACGTGAAATGACCGGCCGACCGTGGCCGGCGTGCCACTCGTGTTTTTCAAGATCGTGTCTTCGATCAGCCGATTCTCGGCGGCGATCCCACGGATCCCCCAACGCCCGTTGCCCTCGCAGGCGACGTCCTGGACAGTCGCACCAATCAGCCGCTTCGGCTGATTCATTCACAAGCAAGGGAACCATGCACGTGCTGGACACGGTTTTCCCCCTTCGGGACTTCCTTCCACTCGTAGCCATCACGCTCCGCGTGATGGGGCCCTGTGGGCGCCGAGGAGACCGCTGCCCTTACGCTCATCACGCGGAGCGTGATGAATACGGAAGTTGTTCTTCAGCCGCCCCTAACGGCCGCGTTGGTTTTGGAAACCTTCGGTCGGCGCGAATGCCACGGTCGGCAGACAGCAGACCGTGGCAAAGCAGAGACACCAACAAGCAGCGAGGCTGTTCCCATGACTCGTGAATCGCTTTGCCAATGGCCAACGCGACTGGCCGTGCTCCTGGCTGCCTGGATCGTCTGTTCGACCGCCGTCGTCGCCCAGCAGCGGGGCGTGCATGTCGTCACCGAAGACACGGCAATCCTCGCCCTCGACCTGCCCGACCGTGCCGAGGTGAGCATCTCGGGGCAGCAGTACGGCCAGCGGCGGCGGTTCGAGTTTCGTCCACTGACCGAGGGGCAGATCTATCAGCAGACGATTTCGGTCCGCTTCGCCAGCGGTGTCCAACTCGAGCGCAAGGTCCTGCTCCGCAGCGGATGGCACATCCGGCTGCCGCTTTCCGAATCGCCGCCCGTGCGGCCCGAGTTGGTGCTTCAGACCGGCCACGCCGGACCGGCCTGGGCCGCGGAGTTCAGCGGCGACGGCAAGTACGCCGTCACCGGTTCGGTCGACAGTAAGGCCGTGCTGTGGGACGTCGCCGGCGCCCGGCAGCTACGGTCATTCCTCGGGCACGGCGGCGCGGTCAGCTCGGTCGCCCTGAGCCCCGACGGCAAACGTCTGGTCACCGGCTCGCTCGACGGCACGGCGGCCATCTGGGACGTTGTCACGGGCCAGCGCCTGCACGTGCTCCGCGAGCCGCTCGGCGTGGAGGTCTCCGCGGCCGTGAAGATGCCCGTCTGGGCCGTCGACTTCAGCCCCGATGGACGCCACGTGCTGAGCACCGGCCTCCTCGACGCGCTGCTCTGGGACGCCGCCACCGGTGAGCTCCTCGTCCGCTACCACGAAGACGGCCAGCAGCCGAAGTCGCTCGTCTTCAGCCCCGACGGCTCGCGCGTTCTCACCGGGTCGTACGGCGCCGACGCCCCCGAGGCTATCGAGTGGGATACGCGTTCCGGGCGGAAGCTCCGCTCGCTCGCCGGCCATTCCAACGCGGTGCAGGCGGTCGCGTATAGCCGCGACGGCTCGCACATGCTGACCGCATCGTGGGACAACACGGCCCGGGTATGGGACGCGCAGACGGGCCGCCAACTGCACGTGCTCCAAGGCCACACGGCCCAGATCTGGGCGGCCGCCTTCTCGCCCGACGGGAGCCAGGTCGTCACGGCCAGCCCGCTCGACAAAACCGTGATCGTATGGGCGACCGAATCGGGCCGGCAACTGAAGTCGTTCTCGCCCGAAGGACGATTTCCCGGAGATAACGGAGCGTGGTCGGTCGCCTTCAGCCGCGACGGCAAGCAGGCACTACTCGGCGTCGGCTCGACCACGGCCGAAATCTGGGACCCGAAGACCTGGGAGCCCGTGCGCCGGCTCGAAGGATACGGCGTGCTGGCCAAGCCGGTAAGTTTCTCCGCCGCAGAGCGGCGTCTCGTTTCCGGCCATGCCGTGTTGGGGCTCGGCTGGGACCTCGACCGCGGTCAGCCTGAGGTGTTCGGCCCGAATGCACTGAATCTGGCGAACCTGGCTTCCGGCCAGTGGAGCCACAACGCCCGCTGGCTGTTGCTCGTCGGTCACGACGGCTCGTCGGAGTTGTTCGACGTGTTCAGCGGGAAGCGGCGGCAGGTATTCCGCGGATACGCAACCGCGCCCACGCTGTTCGACTGCTCCGACGATGGTCGCTGGGCACTGGCCGGCTCGATGGAGGAGTCGCAACCGGCGCTTTGGGACGCTGCCGATGGTTCCCGGCATCCCCTCGGCAATCAGCCCAAGGCACTCACGTCGTTGGCCGTCAGCCCCGACGGGCGTCTCGGCGTGACGGCCTCGGGCGACGCGACCGCCGAGGTGTGGGATCTGTCGACGCGGCGTCGTCTGCGTACGCTGAAGCAGAAGGACGAGTTCCTCAACAGCTTGGCCTTCAGCCCGGACGGGAAGCAACTCGTCAGCGGCGGCGCCTTCGGCACGGTGGCCTTGTGGGACGTCGCGACGGCATCCCGGCAGCGAACGTTCGAAGGGGCCGAAGCCCTGGTCCTGTCGGTCGCTATGAGCCCGGATGGGCGTCTGATTGCCGCCGGGTTGACGGACAATCGCGTGATGGTCTGGCTGGCGGCCGGCGGCTCGCTGGTGCATACGCTCGAAGGGCACTCCGGTAGCGTCGTATCGGTTTCGATCGGTGGCGACAGCCGCTACCTCGTCAGCGGCTCCCTCGACGGCACGGCCCGCATCTGGGACCTGGCCACCGGCGTGGAGATCGGGCAACTCATCGGCCTGGTTCCCGGCCGCGCCGACCTGTCTGACGCGCCCGTCGTACCCGTCCACGGAAGCGATGCCGACTGGCTTGTGATCACGCCTGAGGGCCTTTTCGACGGCTCGGCCCGAGGTCGGCAGCTTGTGAGCTATCGCGTAGGCGACGGATTGAACGTCGTGCCGGTCGATCGTTTCTTCCAGGATTTCTATCGCCCTGGCCTGTTGGCCGCCCTGTTCGGCGGGGCCCGCCTGCAACCGCGGGCCGATCTGTTCAAGCAGGAGCCGCCCGAAGTGCGGATCCTCTCGCCCGACGAAGATGGAACGGTGGCCAGTTCTCGGGTGACGCTGGAAGTCGAGGTGGTCGACCGGGGCGGCGGTGTGCAGGGCCCCTGGTTGATGCACAACGGCGCGCGCGTGCTCGCACCAGGCAGTGCCCGGCGTGTGGACGACAAGGTGCTGCGCACGTTCGAGGTGGACCTTTTGCAGGGCGAGAACCGGATCGAGGTCTGCGCCGCCAGCGCCGACGGCTCCTGGGAGGCCGAGCCGGCGGTGCGCGTGCTGCGGCTCGAGCAGCCGCTCGAAAAACCCGAGCTGCACCTGGTGACCGTGGGAATCAGCCACTACGCCCAGGCGCCGTACAGGCTGCGATTCGCGCGGCGCGACGCCGAAGCCCTGGCCGAGTTGTTCAAGCATCGCGGGGGTGCGCTCTACGAGAAGATCGAGGAGTACCCTTTGCTCGACGAGCAGGCGACCGCCGAGGCGGTCCGCCGCACGGTGAAGCAAGCGGCCAAGGCGGCCCGACCGCAGGACACGCTCTTGCTGTTCCTTTCCGGACACGGGGCCATGGTCGGGCAGCGCTATTACTTCATCCCCCACGAATTCCGCCCAACGGCCAACACGTCGCTTCACGACAACATCCGCGATCAAGGGCTGCCCGTCGACGTGCTCGGCGATTTCCTGGCCATGGGATCGGCGTTGAAGCGAATGCTCATACTCGACACGTGCGCCTCGGGCGGCGCCGTCGAGTTGTTCCAGGTCGCTTCGCGCAATCCGTTCGCGCTCCGCGGGGAGATCGAACGTCTCAGCCGCTCGCAGGGGATCTACGTCATCGCCGCCTCCGCCGCCAGCGAGGCAGCCACCGAAGCCGACGCCCTGGAGCATGGAGTCTTGACCTACGCCCTGCTGGCCGGGCTGAAGGCCGTGAAGGCAGGCCCCCTGGAACGCATCGCCGTGCAACCGAGCAACCCGAACCAGGTGGTCGACGTCCTCGAATGGTTCAGCTTCGCCTCGGGCCACGTCCCCCGATTGACCCGCCAGTTCTCGGGCCAGGAGCAGAGCGTTCACATGGCGGGACGCGGGACCAGCTTTCCGGTCTTGCCGCTTGGCGACTGACGTCCGGTGTGGCACTGCTTGCCGGCACGCCGTGTTGAAGAACCAGCGAGCAAGGGGCAGCCGCGGGCACGTGGGTAGGTCGAACGGCCAGGCGCATCTGGGCGTGAGAGAAGTCCCACTGCGACTGGGCTCCTCGCTGAACCAGGTGCGCGCGGAACCCACGCCGCAGGGCTGCAAACCGCAGGTCGTTCCACGGCTCGTCCGGCTCGTCGGGGGCCATGCGCCGCGCCGCGCGCGGCAGCAGCTCGGCCAGATCGGCTTCGCGCCAACCGTGGCGGCTGACCGCGATCAGGGCGGCAAAGCCCCGGGCCCAGCCCGCGCCGTACAGCGTTTCGCAACGGGCGAGCATCTGGCCGTACAGGCGTTCCACGTCGCCGGGCAGGCCGGCGGCCACGTCGCACATCATCTGGCGCAGCCGCTCGTCGCCGCTGCCCGTGTATTCCCGCTGGGCCCGCTCGAAATCGTCGGCATCCAGGAGTTGCAGCTCCTCCAACGCCAATTCCAGCCACAAGGGGATGCCGGCCGAAGGCTCGCCGTCGTCACGCTTCTTGTCGAGCAGTGCTCGCAGCACGTCCTCGTTCAGCTTGCGGTGATAACGCCCGCACACGGCCACGGCGATCGCCCGGGCTTCCTCCTGATTCAAGAGCGGCAGCGGGAATTCTTGGCCCCCGTCACGCCGCTCAAGAGCCTGCGACTGCGTGCCGGGAATCGTGGTGGCAATCAGCCGGGCGTTCTCCGGCCACAATCGCGGCAGCCACGTCAGGTGCAGCCCGCGCGGCGTCGGCTCGAACTGGTTCAGGGCGTCGATCAGGAGTACCACGCGCCGGCCGGTCGAGACTTGCCCGAGCAGTTCGGAGAACGCGCCTTCGACCTCCTCGGCGTTGGTCGTTTCCGGCAGCGGGTCGTCACGGCCGGCTCCGCTCGATTTCGTCGAGGCAGACTTTGAGCACGAGCAGCTCCTTGGTCTGCTGCTCGGCGATCGTGACCGTCTCGACGCCCCACCGCAGGTCGATCGGCTCAAGATGATGGCGCCGCTCGCGCAGCCGCTCCTGAAGCTCCGGAATCACCCGGTCCCGCAACCAATCCCGCTCCGCCTGCATGTCGGCAAACGTGCTCGAAACAAACACCGGGCGCGATCGCCAAACCGCGCTGCGCGTCGCGTCGTGTGGCATGAAACACGTTCCTTCGTGGAAGTCGCTCGGGTGAAGCCGCGATCAGCGAACGCTGCCGGCCAGACGGCGGGCGCGTGCCATTGGTATAGCGGCCACTTACCCATGCGACAAGACCGCCCGGCTTTTGTGGGGGGGCAACGGGCTCCTCGAAGGCCCTCATTTCCTGCGTGTGGGCACAAGTTCCGATCGCGGCAAGGGCGCCCAGACAACGGACGTTGGCCGCCGCGGGGCTTTGCCACCAAGCCCCATTCTGGCATGTCGGAAGACAAAGCCCCCAGAAGCCGTGGCGGGACCAGTGATTGGAACATGCGTTGCCCCCCAGGAAGGGCGTGTGCAGGCCGCACCCCGCGGGCCCCGACGTTGGTGAACGCGCCGACGTGCCGATCACGACGATCCAGAAGCCGACACCGCTGGCCGACACGCGCGACGGATTTACGTAGTGCCCTGTCGGGCGTGTCGGGCGTCCTGCCGCAGAGGGGTTTTGCAGGCTTGCCGAAGGCCATATCATAAAGGTGATCATCGATGATGGAGCGCGCGGCCTGGAAGCGGGAAGGGGCTAGCGGCGCTGCTCAAGGTCTTTGCCGTCAATCGGAGCCTGTTACCCAACTGGCTGCGCTGCCGATGGTGCAGGCCCTCAACGTCGCGGAGATGATATCGATGGTTTCCTCATCGACTCAGAAGGTACGCCCGCCGACCGCAGTGGGTTCCGACAAGCCCGAAGCGGCCATGCGCTTCGACGCCGGTCGTCGGGTCGCTCGAGCCGCAGACTCCCCTGGCGTCTCGGAAGCGGGGCACAGCGGACGCGTGTTCGCCGCCGAAAGAAGGCTCTTACGGTGGCTGCTTCGACGGCTGGGTGATCCGGCCATCCGTGTCGTGCTGTGGGACGGTCAGCCAGTCGACGCCCGCGATGAGCAGCCGGTCGCCGTCGTGCGCATTCACGATCGCCGGACGCTGTTCGAGTTGGTCGTCAATCCCGAGGTTGCTTTCGGCGACGCCTACTCCGACGGGAGGATCGAAGTCGAGGGGAACCTGCGGAAGTTCCTCGAGGTCATGTTTAGCACGCCCACGCCGACGAACGTGTCGCGTGGATCGCTTCGGAGGCGGCTGGCGTGGTGGCTTTCTCGCCTGCACTCCAACACGATCGGGCGCTCGCGTCGCGACGTGCATCACCACTACGACATCGAGACGGACTTCTACCGTATGTGGCTCGACGAGCAGTTGGTCTACACCTGTGCGTACTTCGCCGATCCGTCGATGACGCTCAACGAAGCGCAGCGAGCCAAGATGGACCACGTCTGCCGCAAGCTGCGGCTTCGCCCAGGGGAGACGGTGGTGGAAGCCGGTTTTGGTTGGGGATCGCTTGCGCTGCACATGGCTCGGCACTACGGCGTGCGCGTCCGGGCCTGCAACCTCTCCCACGCGCAGACACTCTTCGCGCGCGAGCGGGCCAAGGCCGAGGGGCTCGCCTCCCAGGTCGAGTTTATCGAGGACGACTACCGCAACCTGTCCGGACGATTCGACGTGTTCGTCTCGGTGGGGATGCTGGAACACGTGGGTCGCAGACACTACCGACAGCTTGGGGTAGTCGTCGACCGTTGTCTCAAGCCGGAAGGCCGCGGCTTGATCCACTCGATCGGGCGGGATCGGCCGATGCCGCTTAGCGGCTGGATTGACCGACGGATCTTTCCCGGCGCTTATCCACCCTCACTCAAGGAGATGATGGACGTCTTCGAGCCCTTCCGGTTCTCGGTGCTGGACGTCGAGAACCTTCGACAGCATTACGCCAAGACGCTCGAACACTGGCTGGCCCGTTACGAAGCTCACGAGGACCGAGTGGCCGAGATGTTCGACGAGCGGTTTGTCCGCATGTGGCGGCTCTATCTGGCGGGCTCGATCGCGGGCTTCACGGTCGGATCGCTTCAGTTGTTCCAGGTTCTTTTCGCCCGCGCGGGCGCCACAGGAGTTCCGTGGACGCGAGCGTGGCTCTACGCGGATCGCGGATCCGTCGCGGACTACCCATGCTGACTTGCGACGTTCTGATCGTTGGCGCAGGACCGGCCGGTGCTTCGTGTGCGTGGGCCCTGAGTCGCGCGGGAATGGACGTCCTCGTTGTGGACAAGAGCGTCTTTCCCCGCGACAAGGTCTGTGCCGGATGGATTACGCCGCCCGTGCTCGATGCGTTGGCGATTGACCCGGACGAGTACGGCCGTGGCCGGGCCTGTCAGCCGATCACCGCGTTTCGGATTGGGCGGATTGGCGGGCCGGAGGTGCGCGTGGATTACGGTCGCCCGGTCAGCTACGGCAT
Source organism: uncultured Planctomycetaceae bacterium (assembly GCA_964505295.1). Lineage (GTDB taxonomy): Bacteria > Planctomycetota > Planctomycetia > Pirellulales > Thermoguttaceae > DATKZH01. The sequence continues at coordinate 18,973 of CAZDHR010000016.1, read as the reverse complement.
CCGCCGGTGCGAGTTCGATCAATACTTGCTGGAGCGTTGCGGCGCCCGGTCGAGCCTTGGCAAAGCCGTGCGGACTATCCGGCGAACCGGCGAAACCTGGGTGGTGGACGACCAGTTCCGCGCGCCGATGCTGGTGGCCGCTGGTGGTCATTTTTGCCCCGTCGCCCGAGTGCTCGCCGGCGAGGCCGACCGCCGTGCCCCGGTCGTGGTGGCCCAGGCAATCGAGTTTGCGCTGGACGCTCGGCAGAAGGCCGCCTGTCGAGTCGAGGCCCATGTTCCCGAGCTCTACTTTTGCGACGACTTCGCGGGGTACGGATGGTGCTTTCGCAAGCACGACTTGCTCAACGTCGGTCTGGGTCGTCACGATCGCCGGCGGCTCCCCGAGCACGTTGCCCGTTTCTATGACTGGCTCAAGCTCCGCGGCAGAATTCCGGCGGACAGCCCGTCGAAATTTCGCGGCCATGCATACTACGCCCATGGGCACTCCCCCCGGCGACTGCTCGACGACGGTCTGCTGGCGATTGGCGACGCCGCCGGTTTGGCCTACGCCCGAAGCGGTGAAGGAATCCGGCCGGCCGTCGAATCGGGTCTGATGGCAGCTCGGGTGATTGTGGCGGCCGCGGGCGACTATCGCCGTGACCGGTTGAGGCCCTACGAGGAACAGATCACCGCCACGTTCGGCCCGCGGAAACCGCACGAAAGCACGTTCCCACTCGTCCCCGCGGCGATCCGCCGGTTTCTGGGGGTCAGGCTGCTAGCGACCCGCTGCTTCGTACGCCGCGTGGTGTTAGACCGCTGGTTCCTGCATATTCACCAAGCGCCGCTGGACGGGAATGGTAAAGCATCCCCAGCTTGAGACGCCCCAAAGAGGCGCCCCGGTCGCGACGCCTCCCGTCAGTCCGCCGCGTAGGGCCGAGCACGCTTGTGGCTCTGTAGTGCCACCGCCAGGTCCTCCAGATGCTCAAGGGGACTGTCTGCATCCTCATCCTCAATGCCCCCCGACAGTTGCTCCCGGCGATCAAAAGGGATCGCCATGCGAAGCTCCACGGTCTTCAAATCTCCGTCGTATTGCCTGAAGTCTCCTTCATCCGAAAAAGAGGTCACGATAAGATCGACTTCGCCCAATTCGTCCGCTCGCCTTCTCAATTCGTGCGGCAAGTCGTGATGCATTTCCACCCCAACGTCACGGCCATATTCACTCCGCACCTTCGCAACCACTCCTGGCACCAATTGGGGCACGAGAGCTTCGCCGACGCGCTGGAAAGCAAGTCACGATGAAGCACCGACAACCCGAAACGATCCCCCCGGCTTGGCATCAAGCCACCCGATGAGAGTGTGCGCATGTTCCTCGGCAGCCCTTGGGGGCACAAACGCGATACGCCTTCGCTTGTTTGAGGTTGAGTGTCACACGAAACCCACCCACAGCTCTCCCCAGCCTGCCCATCTTCCCTGCATTTGGTGCCTGTCACTTATTCCCCAACGATCACCTGTGACTGGTGTCTGTCCCCCTTGAACGCCAGCGCCGCCGTGGGGCACGCGGCCACGCAGTCCGCGGCCACCTTGCTGAGGGCTTCTTCGAGGGGGCGGTCGAAGGGGACACCCACGCGGACGTCGAAGCCGCGGCCGATGAACGTCAGGCCGAGCGGCTCTTGGGCCCGGGCGGCGATCTCGATGCACAGGCCGCAGTCGATGCACTTGCCCGGCTCGTAAATCACCTGGGAGTGCTGCGTGCTCTTGTGGAACGGGGCTCGCTCGCCGCGGTAGCGCTTGGGGTCGGCACCGTACCGCTCGGCGTATTGCTTGAGCTTGCACGTGGCCTGGGCGCGGCAGTCGCAGTGCAGGCAGCGGCCGGCCTGGCGCACGGCCTCTTCGTGAGCGAAACCTTCGCGGCCCTCAGGTTGGCTCCGAGACGCCTCGCTTGCATCGGCCATGAACTCCGCCCGCTCGGCGTCGCTTAGGCGCCCGATCCGCGAAGAGAATCGCTTCCCGGGCCCACTGACGGGCAGGCCGGCCAGAAACTGGCCGATCGACACGGCCACTTCCTTGCCGTCGGCCACGCTACGGATGACCAGACCCTTGGTGCGGATGGCATTGCCCGCGGCGAACACGCCCGGCACGGTCGTCTCGTAGGTCTCCCGGTTGATCTCCGCGCCCCGCGTACCGGCCTGAAGCCCCCAGCGCTCGAACGTCTCTTTCTTGGTGGCCCCGCAGGCGACGAGCACGGCGTCGAACTTCTGGGCAAGGTCTTCGAGTGACGGCTCATCGCCGGCGCGCGTGCTTAGGCGGACGTCGGCCCCGAGTCGCGTGATTGAGGCGATCTCGCGGTCGAGCACGTGGCGCGGCAGCTCGTCTTCGGTCGTCTCGTGCCGGAGCCGCCCGCCGGGGGCCGGCTGGTCGTCGAAAACCGTGACGGCGTGTCCGTCTCGCAGCAAGTAGTACGCGGCGGCCAGCCCGGTCGGACCCCCGCCGATGATCGCCACGCGCTTTCCCGTGGGCGGCTTGCACTCGGGCAAATAGGGATCGCTGGAAGCCAGGTCGACGTCGGCCACGTAGCGCTTGAGCAGGCAAATGGCCACGGCCCCGTCGGCGGGCGCACGGCGACAGGCCTTCTCGCACGGCGCGGGGCAGATGCGGCCCAGCACGGCCGGCAGCGCGATGTCGCGCTTCACCGTCTCGATCGCGCCCGGCAGGTCCTCCTCGGCGATTTGGCGGAGCATGAGCGGAATGTTCATGTGGGCCGGGCAGCCGAAATCGCAGGGGGCGAAGCAATCGCCCACGTGGTCGCTCAGGAGCAGCTCCAGGGAAGTGCGACGCACCTCGTGCACTTCCCGCGTCTCGCTCTCGATCTGCATGCCGTCGACGGCCTGTGTCGCGCACGACGGGACCAGCCGGTTGGAGCCGAGCACCTTGACCGTGCACGCCAGGCATGAAGTCGACGGGGCGTACCCTTCGAGAAAACAGAGCGTGGGGACATCGATTCCCAGCTTGCGCGCCGCGTCGAGGATCGTCCCCCCTTGGGGGACCTCGACTTCGTGTCCGTCAATCGTGATCTTGGGCATGGTCCGTGTAGGGCTGGTGCGAAGCCGCAAGCGGCCTGCGGGTCACTCATCACTCATCACTCATCACTCATCATTCATCATTCATCATTCATCATTCATCACTCCACCACGACCGCGCCGGTGGGACAGACGTTGCGGCACGTGTCGCAGCGCGTGCAGATTGCGTCGTCGATGGTGTGTTTTTGGTACGGCGTCATCGGGATCGCCTCGACCGGGCAGTGCTGGGCGCACAGCGTGCAGCCGATGCAGTCGTCGGTAATCCGGTAGTGGATCAGGTCCTTGCACTTGCCGGCCGGGCAGCGACCGGCGAGGTGCGCTTCGTATTCGCCGCGGAAGTAGCGGAGCGTCGAAAGCACCGGATTGGGGGCCGTCTTCCCCAGCCCGCAGATGCTGCCCGCGCTCACGGTCCGGGCGAGATGCTCCAGCTCTTCCAAGTCGCCTTTCTTGCCCTGGCCGGAGCAGATGCGGTCCATGATGTCGAGCATGCGTCGGGTGCCGACGCGGCAGAGGGTGCACTTGCCGCAGGACTGGTCCTGGGTGAAGCGGAGGAAGTAGCGGGCGATGTCGACCATGCAGTCCGACTCGTCGAGCACGACCAGGCCGCCGGAGCCCATGATCGCCCCGGCCTCGGTGAGGGCCTCGAAGTCGACGGGCGTGTCGGCCAGCTCGGCGGGCACGCATCCGCCCGACGGCCCGCCCACCTGCACCGCCTTGAACTCCTTTCCCCCGGCTACCCCGCCGCCGATCTCGTCGACGATTTGGCGGAGGGTGATTCCCATCGGCACCTCGATCAGGCCGCCGCGCACGATCTTGCCCGCTAGAGCGAAGACCTTGGTGCCCTTGCTCTTCTCGGTGCCCAGGCGAGCGAAGGCCTCGGCCCCGTTGCGGAAGATCCAGGGCATCAGGGCGTAGGTCTCGACGTTGTTCACGAGCGTGGGCTTGCCGTGGAGTCCCTGATCGGCCGGATAGGGAGGTCGCAGCCGGGGCATGCCCCGCTTGCCTTCCAGCGAAGCCAATAGCGCCGTCTCCTCGCCGCAGACGAACGCCCCGGCCCCCTCCTTGACCGACAGGCGCAGCCGGAAGTTGCTCCCCATCACCGAGTCGCCCAACAGGCCCCGCTCGACGCACTGATCGAGCGCTTCTCGGATTCGCCGGACGGCCAGCGGGTATTCCGCCCGGATGTAGAAGAACCCCTCGTGGGCCCCGACGGCCCGGGCGGCGATGGCCACGCCCTCGATGATCCGATAGGGGAACGACTCCAGAAGCATCCGATCCATGAAGGCGCCGGGGTCGCCCTCGTCGCCGTTGCAGATGATGTATTTCCGGTCGCCCGGGGCCGCTCGAACCCTCGACCACTTGATGCCCGTGGGGAAGCCGGCCCCGCCGCGCCCTCGCACGCCGCTGGTCTCGACCTGGGCGATCACGGCGTCGGGCGAAAGCTCGGTGACGCAGCGCCGGAGCGCCTCGAAGCCGTCGTGGCGGAGATACTCATCCAGGTCGGTCGGGTCGATCCGGCCGCAATGCTCCGTGGCGACGCGCTCCTGCCTGCCGAGGAACGCACAGACCGGGCCGTCGCCCACGTCGATCGAGTGCCGGGCGATCGGGTCGCCGACCTCGTCGGTGAGCAGCCGGTCCAGCAGCCGGGAGACGGTGTGGCCGACCCGGCGCGCGACCCCCTTGGGCCGGAAATGCTCGAGGACGACGGACCGGGCGTCCTCCGCGTTCATTTTGGCGAATAGGTGCGAAGGCCCCTCGCGGGGCACGATCTCCACGAGCGGCGTCTGATGGCACATGCCCACGCAGCCCACTCGTTTCACCACGGCCGGCGCGCCGGTCTCGGCCAGCACGCAGCCGATCGCCTCGTGCACCTGGCCGCTCCCCTGGGCGACGCAGCAGGACCCCAGGCCGATGCGGATCTCGCCCGCTTCGTCGGTCGGGGGAGGCGGCCGCGGCGGGCCCTTGCGCGCCCCCTCCTTGGCCTTGTGGAGGAAATCGGCGAGCACCTCGGGGACCTGGGCGGGCGTGAGCCGGCCGTAGGTCACCTCGTCGATCTGGATCACCGGCGCCAAGGTGCAGCAGCCCAGGCAGGCGATCTTCTGGACGGTGAAGCGGCCGTCGGCGTCGGTGTCTTCTCCGTCGGTAAGCCCCAGGTGTCGCTCCAGCGAGTCCTGGATCAGCCCGGCCCCTTTCACGTGGCACGCCGTCCCGTGGCACACGCTGATCATGTGCTCTCCGACGGGCCGGTGCCGGAACTGCGTGTAGAACGTCGATACCCCGGTGATGTCGGCCGGCCTAATCTCCGTCAGCTCGCAAACCCGCTCGAGCGCCTCCTGCGGCAAGTATCGGTAGTGCTCCTGGATCGCCTGGAGCATGGGGATCACGGTCTCCCGGCCGCGGCCCAGATCTTCCACGGTCCGGTCAACGAAGCTTAGATCGAGGTCGCTGGTCAAGTCGCTCTTCATCGTGGTCTCATCAAGGTCTTGCTGCCGGACGTAGCTCTTTTGTTACGATCCAAGGTACTGCCGGCGATACCGAGATAGCATCAGCGAGGTCGCCATATCAGGGCGGCATGCGCGGCTTGTGCCAGCCGGCGTCAAGACACCCGCACGCTGAAGCCGATCGCAGCGCCGATCGCCTCGGCGTAGCGGTAGAGCGTGTCTACGGTCGGATTGACGTAAACGCCGTTTTCCAGCCGGCTCACGGCCGCCCGGTCCATTCCCGACCGCTCCGCGACGTCCGCCAGACTAAGCCCCTGACGCTCGCGGTGCTTCTTCAACGCCGCCAGCATCACCCGGAGGTCCAAGTACTCGCCGTGGGAGACGACTTCCGAAGCGTCTCCGCTGGCCAGGAGGTCCTCCAGACCGGGGCGCTCGCGCCCGAACCGCTCCCGGATCTCCTCCAACCGTCGCTGCTCCTCCGGCGTCCGCTCGGTTCTCCGATGGTTCCGCTTCGCGCTCATCTTCTCCTCTCCTTCCCGGGTTCGGGTGCCGGATAGGCCGTCACCGGATAGATGACGGGCGGGTCCTCATCGACCAGTTCCCAAACCACGGCCAGGTATCGCCCCGCAGCCGTCCATCCAAACGTAATCGGCCGGCCGCTCGACGCGCTGTGGACCGTTCGGCTCTGCCGGTCGTTCAGGATTTCCTCCACTTCCTCGGGCGTCACGTCGTGCTCGGCGATGTGCTGGACATTCCCTTGTAGATCCTCCTCCAAATCCCAAATGACCTCAATCATCGCCGATTCCTTCGAGTGTTGTAATATTTTACAACACCTTCGAGTGCTGTCAAGGGAAACGGAAACAACCGTACTTCTCATCGCTTCGTCATTCGGTTCGGAACATCAGTGCACCAATGGGTCCTTCTACCCTTCTGACATCGTTGCGTCGTAACGCACTTTCCAGACGTATCGCGTCCGCCCGTGGCGGGAGGCTATCGCCTGACAAACCGCCGACCGCAGGAGGACGCGAAGCGTCCCGCCCTTGCGTTCCCCCGCGAAGCGTGGGAACTATGCAATCCCCCGCCGCTACTGCCCGATGCAGAACAGGTGCTCCTTGCCGCGGATGTAGATCCGCCCGTCCTGGAACGCGGGGCAGGTGACGCAGCCTTCCCCCAGATCGGTGGCGGCGATCACCTGGACCTTTTCCTCTTCCCGGCTGGGCTGGATTACCCATCCCTGGCCCTCGTCGCTGAACAGGTAGACGCGCCCGCCGGCCCAACCGGGCGACGAGGTGAACGTGGCGTCGAAGTCCTTCTCCCACAGCATCTCGCCCGTCTGCGAGTCGAAGGCCGTCAGCGCACCCCAGGTGGCCACGAGGAACAGGTACTCGGAGGTGACCAGCGGGCTGCACATGTCGGGCAGGCCGTCCTCGGCGGTCCAGAGGATGTGATCGGTGTCGGTCACGTTCCCCTCGCCGTCGGCACGTATGGCCGTCCACTCGGAGTACTCGTTGCCCACGTGCACCACGCCGTCGAGGAACACGGGCGAAGGCCCGCAGTCGGCGCTCAAGCACTCCGCCCGCCAGATCTCCGTGCCGTCGGCCGGATTGTAGGAGATCACCCAGGGATCGGCGCAGGTGATCAACTGGTCGCGACCGTCGTGGGTCATCACGACGGGCGAAGTCCACGAATTCGGCACGGGGCGAGGCACCTCATAGACGGTCTCGCCGGTCATGGCGTCGAGGGCCACGAGCTTCGACTTCTCGTCCTTGGCCGTGCCCCCCTGGTCGAACTGCACCAGCAGCAGGTTGCGGTACAGGACGGGCGTGGACGCATGGCCGTAGCAGTTCTCCGGCATACCGAGGCTGCGGGCCCAGACGAGGTTCCCGCCGAAGTCGTAGCCGGCCAGGTCGCCGTTGGCGAACATGGCGAAGACCCAGCGGCCGTTGGTCGCGACGGTCGGCGCGGCGTAGCCGGTCGCGTCGTCGACCTCCGGCGGCTCGGCCGTGCTCTGGGGGGTTCCGGGCACGGCCCCGCGCCAGCGGAGCCGGCCGGTGTCGGCATGGAAGCAGAACACCTCGCGGCGCTTTTCATCGGCCCCGGACAGAAAGACGAAATCGCCCACCACCACCGGCGAGTTGTTGCCCGGCAGCGGCACCGGCGTCTTCCACGCGATGTTCTCGCCCGAGGTCGCGTTCCACGCCTCGGGGACGTTCTCCAGCGGCGAGACCCCCGATCCGCCCGGGCCCCGGAACCGGAGCCAGCCGGCCCGGATCTCGTCGCCGGATGGGTAGAAGGGCTTATCCGGTGGCTCGGGCGGACCGGTCGGTTGCGGGGCGGTTTGCGCTCCGGGTGCGGGGCCCTGCTCTTGGACGCCGGACGACGCGGTTGGGGAAGCGGACGCCGAACTCTCGCCGGGCGACACTCCGCCGGTCGCGTCGGGGTTCAGCAGCGACGCCAGTTGGGCCGAGTCCCGTGGCAACTCGTTGCGGTAGCTGAGCGAGAGCGCGCCGAGCGTCCCCACCAAGAGCAACGCCAGGACGCCCACGGCCCATCGGGCGAACTGCATGTCCGGCGTTTCCACATCCACGGGGATCGCCTGCGGCTCGGGCATGGGCAGCTTCCTACGCAGCGTGCCGGCCGACTTGGCCGCGACGAGGAAGACGACCAACCCGCCGAGCAAGAGCCAGGTCCCCACGGCGGCGAATCGGCGCTGGCGGAAATACTCGGCGCGCAACCGCAGGTCGAACTCGCGGAACCGGCTCTTCAGCTCCTCGTTGTCCGGCTGGAGCGCTACGGCCGCCTTCAAGGCCTGATACGCCTGATCTTCCGACGGGTCCTTGGCCTCGCGGCGAAGGTAGTCGGCCACCAACAGGGCGCAGACCACGATGCAAAACACCCCGGCCACCGCGGCGCCTCGGACGGCGAGCAGGAATGAGGAATGAGGCGTGAGGAGTGCGGAGTGACCCGACAAGGTAGCCTCACGGTTTGATGGTCGCGCATTCATGGCTGAGCATTCGTCATTCATCATTCATCATTCCTCGTTCAGCATTCTGAATCAAGCCCAGGCGTGCCTGCTCGCCGGGGCAGTACCAGAAGCACCGGCCGCAGGAGACGCAGCTTGCCCGGTCGGGCAGATACTCCTTGCGACGCCTTCGGACCGACAGATGCACCAGCTTCCCCCCCACGACCAGCCCGATCCACATGCCCAGCCACGTGCCGGCCGTCGCGAACGACTTGCCGCGCTCGATCGCCGCCCGATACAGTTCGACCACGGGCCGGCCGCTCTCGTAGAACGCGTCGCTGGCGTCGGTCGTGTCCTCGACCTGGCCCGTCTGCTCCCGTCGCACCCGCTCGGCCAGCCGGACCGTGGGGTCCATCTGCGCCAGCGGCGGGCCCAGGTAGCTTCCCAACCACGCTCCCAGCGCGACCAGCACGGGAACGAGCACCAGGAGCAGGGCAAGACGCCGCCGGCCCCGCCTTCGCTCGGCGAGCGACTGGTCGACCGTCGGTTCGCGGATCGCCCCGTACGGACACGCGTCGGCACACAGGCCGCACAGGATGCACTCTTCGGGCGGGATCCTCACGTGCCACTTCGACAGGCGCGAAAGCCACCGGAGCACCACGCCGTATGGGCAGAAGTAGCGGCAGTACGGCCGCCCCACGAACACGCCCACCAGCAGGAACGAGCCGCCCAGGACCAGCATGTTCACGCTGCCCGAGAGCCGGAAGAAGCTGACGAACGGATCGTACTCGCAGATCACGAAGGCCGTGCCCGTCGCCGCGAAGACCACCGCCAGGCCCAGGTAGACATAAGCCAATAACCCTAATGCATGCTCCAGCCACGTCGGCACCTTGACCGGCCGCACGGCGACCAGCTCCTGAACGGCCCCCAGCGGGCAGACCGCCGCGCAGAACGTCCGCCCGAAGAACAGCGTGAACACCAAGGGCAGCACGAAGAAGGCGAGGATGGGCCATGAGACCGCGTAGGTCGAATCGAAGGCCGCGAGCGTCACGTTTTGGAGCGAGCCGATCGCGCAGACGCAGCCCTCGCGCCAGAACCCGAACCAAACCAGCGAGAACACGGCCAGCGTGAGAAGCCCACGCCGCGACCGCCGCTTGAGGGCCAAGTAGCTGGCCAGCCCGATCGCTGCGCCCAGCACGCCCACGTCGAGGTATTCCAGCCAGCCGGACCGGGGCTCGGGGAACTCCGCCGTGGGAACCGGGTGGCCGGGCACTTCGGGCCGGGCAATGAAGTCCTGCGCCCACGCCGTCGAGGCCGCGATGAGCAGCACGACCGGCACGACCAACGCTAGCCATCCCAATGCGCCGTGCCGCGACCTGTGGGGCCGTGCGTCGGTCCGCCGGGAACGGCGCGCGCGATCGGCCTGTGCGTCAAGAGGCTTCGTCATGCGTCGTGGGCCTTCCCTTCCAACATTCCACGGGCCTTCGACTTGAGCAGGTAGGGATGACGGGCGGGCACGCGGCGGAACGCCTGCGTCGGGCAGGCGATCGCGATCGAGCACTGATTGCAGTTCAGGCACAGGTCGTGGCGGACCTGCAAGTAGAGCGATCCGTTCATCATCGCGCAGCCCTTCACGCACTTGCCGCAGCCGATGCACTTGGGCTCGTCAATGTGGTAGTCGAACAACCTCACTCCAGCCTCTTCCACGACCAGCTCGCGAAGGATCGCCCCGGTCGGGCAGAGCTGGTTCTCCGCCGCCGTGTCGAGACCGAGGTAATTGAGGTCGAAGTACCCGGTGCAGAGATCGCACATCCCGCACATCGCGTAGCACTGAACCGCCTTCACCGCGGAGACGTCCAGCACGCAGTGCGTCGCGCAGTTGCCGCAGGCCATGCACTCGTCCGGATCGATCTGCCAGACGTACTCGTCCCGGCGACCCCTGCGGGTTCCCATGAAGCCGGCCGCCCCGCCCAGCGCGATTGCTCCGGCCACGCGCACGCCGTCGCTCAGGAATCCGCGGCGGTCCGTCCGTCCATCCGAATCGGCCATCGGGCGTTACCTCTCCATCCCTTCCTTCGCAGATACGGCCCGGGGCAGCTTGCACCTGGAAAGCCCCGGGCACTCACGACAGGACGCCGACCGCGAACACGGCCCGCCGGCCGAAGCGCCGGCTCCACGCACCAGAAGCCCCGCCGAGAACCCCGTCAAGGCCCCCAGGACCGCGTACCGGGCCCAACAGCGGAACACCTCGCGGCGGCTCGGCTCGGTTTCAGTTCGATTCGGCATCGCTCTCTTCCAACTCACTTTCATCCGATGCAGGAGCTTCTCGCTCGAAGACCCGTACGCTCGCCCGGGCAGGATCGAGGATCAAGACCCGGCCCCGGCCGTCGGTGGCCACGTCGACCGCCTTCATCTCGTGGTCGAATCGGCTTTCGGCTCGCGGCGCCGTGTTCGGCCCTTTCGCCGAGTCCAACTGCTCGGGCCCCGCCACCACGCAGTCGAACTGGCCGTCCACCGTGTATACCTTCACCCGCAAAAGGCCCTTCTCCGCGGTGACGAACGAGCCGTCGGGCAACAGCGCGAAATTCGCCGGGTTGCAGCAGCCGAAGAAGCCTTCCACGGCCACGGACGTATCGCCCCAGTACAAATCCAGCTGGCCCTCAAACGAGTACGCCTCCAGGCGCCTTGCGCCCGGATTCACCACCCAGAGCACTTCGTCGTTTACGGCCACGTCGAAGAAGGGGCTGGGGATGACGAAGCCGGGGATGCCTCGCGCCGGGTCGCGTTCGCCGATCCGCCCCAGCAGCTCTCCCGACGTGTCGTAACGGAGCACGATCCGGCCGGCGCAGTTGGCCACGAACACGTCGTTCTTGGCCAGGGCGATGCTGGTCAGCCGCACTTTTTCGCCGGGGACGTCCCACTTGGCGGCGGGCTTGCCGTCGGCCTCCAGCACCTCCACGCTTCGGCCCACGCCCGCGTAGATCCGCCCCGGAAAGGCATGGTTCGCTCCCCCCACGGCGACACACGTCGGCTCACCTTCCAACGCGATCTTCGTCCAGAGCGCGCCCGAGCCCTCGAACACGCAAATCGCCTCGTCGCCGGCCACGTAGACCCGGTCCTCGGGACCGACGGCCACGGCCCGGGCCTCTTGCAACTCCGTCCGTGTCTGGGCGGTCTCTCGGAAGTGGACGAGCGCCGGGTCGATCTTTTCGTGCCGGTCGATGTCGTAGTCGAACCGATCGGCCAGCCCGTTCCCCCGGTCGCCCGTCCGGTCGGTCCGCAACAGCGCAACGGCTCCCACGACGATCGCCGCGAGCACAAACGCCACGATCCACCAAGTCGCCCCGATGACGGCGGGTCGGTCGCTCATGTTGATGTCCGCTGCGTTGAAGGTAGGGGCGCTTCAGGATGGAACGTGGTGGGACGTTGCTCGGGGCTACTTTCGGGAGACGTCGAGGCAGGACATTCGGGTCACGTCGCGAAGGATGAGCCTGCCGCTCACCAGGGCCATGGGCCCCCAGGCGTCGTGCCCGTCTTCAAACACCTGGAGCTTCCCCAGCGGCTGGTAGCCGGCCGGCGTGGCTTCGGCCATGGTGAGCAGTCCCTCGCTGTCCATCACGTAGACGAGGCCGTCGGCGATCAGGTAGGGCCCTCGCTCGAACTTGTCCCGGCCGCTGTTCCACAGCTCGTTTCCCTCCAGGTCGAGGCAGGCGAGCTGCTTCCCGCCCGGGTTGGTGCGAACGCCGTAAATATGGCCGTCGTACAGGATCGGCGTCTGCTGCTCCGACTCGAACCGCCTCGGCTTGAGCCGGAACAACGTCTGCGGGACGATCCGGCCGCCTTGCTCCTCCAGCCTGAGCATCAGGCTGCCGGCGTTGTAGCCGCCCGAGAAGAAGACGCGGCCGTCGCCCACAACGACCGGCGAGGGGCAGGTGGCCATCTTCCCCACCCACTCGGTCGTCTCCCACAGCACCGACCCGTCGTCGGCCGAGATGCCGGCCACGCCCTGCGACCCGCAGTAGACGTACATCCGCCGTCCGCCCAGATCCATAGGCATGATCGACGCATGGGTCATCTCCCAGTTGCGAAGCTTGGGGCTTTCCCACACGACCTCGCCCGTGCGGTAGTCGACCGCCACCATGAACGCGCTCCCCGACGGGGCCAGGATCACGCGCCCGCCGTCCACCAGCGGACATTGGCCCGTGTGCCACTGCGGCACGGTCGTGCCGTAGCGGCCGACCATGTCGAGCAGCCAGTGGCACCGGCCGGTTTCCGCGTCCCAGCAGGCGACGTGGCACCGGGGACCGATCGAGATCACGTATCCGTCGGCCACCGCGGGCACGGTCCGCGACATGCCGTGGCTCTCCATCACCACGACCGGGTAGCCGTTGCGCCAAATCTCCTTGCCGTTGTCCAAGGAGAGGCAGCGCATCGTGTCGGCCTGGCTTTCCGGATCGTAGTCGAGCACGTAGACACGGCCGCCCCAGACCGCCGGGCCCGCGTGCCCAGGCCCCAGGTCAACGGTCCACAGCACCTCGGGGCCGCCGTCGGGCCATTGCCGGGCCAACGGCACGCCCTCGTGGCAGATGCCGTCCCGCTCCGGTCCGCGGAACCAGGGCCACGCGCCCAGCACGTCGGACGGTTGGCCGTCGGAAGCGATCGGCTCACCCACTTCGGGCGGGGGAAGCGCCTCGATCAAACCGGCCCCTTTCTCCCGATCGAGGCCGGGCACCCGCGCGGTCAGCCCGTCCACCGTGCCCGTGTTCAGCCAAAGGGCCACGAGCATGGTCGCCAGGAGGGCTAAGCCGGCAGGGAGCGCGGTGCTCAGGGGGGGTCGTCTCATCCTCTCCAATTTATCGCAAAACGGGCCCGTTGCCAACGTGCATAGGTTCGAGGAAGCCCTCGCCGAGCGCCGCTCCCGGGATCGATCAAAACGCAAGTCCAGCGATCAACAACCGCAAGCCCATCCGGCCCCCAAAAGGAAGCGGGACGCCAAAAACGACGCTGCTTCGCCCTGACGACTGGGTGCCTGGCGCTGACGGCTTACCGTCTGAGATGGCAGGATACCTGTTGACTCGGGAGGGACAATTGGGACAAGCTCATGGAAAGCTGGGGACACGGCAGGTTGGCGATTCTCGCCGGCGCCCGCCTCGGAAATCCGTCGTTGGGGGAGGACCTTTCGTCCCGATGGGGAAAACCACGCTCGCTGTTGTTACCGCCGCGTGCTTGCTGGGTGCAGTGGCCGCGGAGGAGCGGACCTGGACCGACAGCACGGGCCAGCACCAGGTCGAGGCCGAATACATTGCGGCCCAGGCCGACAAGGTTTGGCTCCGTCGCGCGTCGGACGACAAGGTGTTCGAGTTGCGGCTCGCCGAGCTGTGCGCGGCGGATCAGGACTACGTCCAGAAGCTGCTTCAGGACAAAGAAGCCGAGCAGCAGGCACGGCGATCGGACCATGCCGAGAGAATCCCGTACGGCCCCCCCCGGCAACCAGGCACTTTGGCCAACCGGGCCGTCGACGAGAGTAGCGGCCTGGCCTGCTCGCGCCGCAACCCGGGCCTGTTCTGGACCCACAACGACTCCGGCGATGACGCCCGGATCTACCTCTTCGACTCCAAGGGCCGGGACCTCGGCTCCTGCGTCCTGGCGGGCGTGAGGGCGTGGGACTGGGAGGACATGGCTTCGTTCACCTGGCAGGGCAAGCACTACCTGCTTCTGGGCGACGTGGGCAACAACGGCCTGGCCGCCCCGGTCCAGATCCTCCACTTGGTCGAGGAGCCGCCGATCGACCCGCAGCAGGGAGTCACGGTTCGAGAAGTCCCGGTCGTCCAGACGATTCAGTACTCCTACGAAGACGATCACCGCGATTGCGAGGCGGTCGCCGTGGACCCGACCGACCGGAAGATCTTCCTCGTCGCCAAGCACTACGACGTGAAATGCTCCGTCTACACGCTCGATTGGCCGGAAAACGACCCCGAGAAGGTCCGCGTCGCCCGGCGGATCGCCACGTCGAAGGTCCCCCTGGTCACGGCCATGGACGTTTCACCCGACGGCCGCCGCGCGGTGCTGGCCACGTATTGGAACGCCTACGAGTTCGAGCGCAAGGAGAACGAGGACTGGGCCGCCGCCTTCTCGCGCGACCCCCGGGAGATCCGGATGCCCCTGCGGATCCAGGGGGAATCGATCTGCTACGGCCCCGACGGCAAGACGATCTACCTGACCAGCGAAAAGCTCCCCACGCCGCTTTGGGAAGTGCCGGTCGCGGCCGAAAAGCAGTAGGCGCGCGGCGGAAGCCTCGGGTGGCTGGGGTCGAGCGAAGCGAGCCCCCAGCGCGGCAAGGGATGATCGCCCCTCACGACGACGCTCGTGTTTCGACGCAAAACGCGAGTGCCGCGGTTCGACGGCGGCCGGCTTGCCGGGGGGAAGCGGCAGGTCGGCCACGGCGGCGATGCGCTCTTTCAGGCCGGCTCCTCGGTGGCCGGCCTTTTTTTGCACGCGGTGGGAGGTCGCGCCGCGGCTGCGGCCACCCTGCGGAATCTCTCGCTCTTCCCGATTCGGATTTCATGGTCGGCAAACGCTCCTGCAACGGTCCGAACCGCGGCGACAAGTGTCTAGCACAATCGGGCTGGCATCTGCCCCCCCGTCTATGAACGCGTGCCGAAATGTTCGGAGAGACGAAGGGGACGGCCGGCGCCGGCCCGCAAACCGCTATCAATTAGCGGTTTGTTCAAAGGTCTCTCCGCCGGTAGGCAATCCACTACGCGCAGCTTCGATGGGGCAGGTGTTGGCGGAGCCACGCTACCGATGGAGATGCTGCTACAATTCTCGTTGATATGAACTTCCGCGGCTGCCATCGGGTTCGCCTCGGGTAGCGGAGCGATCCGGATACCTTGGCGATGGGAACGTGGCCACTCTCGGCTTCTCCTTGCGTGGCGAGTACAAGCATGGACGGCAGCGATCTTGCCACCGAAACCTCGCTTTCGGCCGAAGGCCGGCGACCATCCGAGACCCGGCCTTCGACCATGTTAACAGCCTGGCAGAATGCAATTATCGAGGCGGCCCTCGACTGCGTGATCGTTAGCGATCACGAAGGCCGAATCCTGGAGTTCAATCCCGCGGCAGAGAAGACTTTTGGATACCTTCGCGAGGCGGTCCTCGGCAAGCCAATGGCCGACGTGATCATTCCCGCGTCGCTGCGTGAGTCGCACGAGCAGGGGCTGAAACGCTGCGTCGAGACGGGGCAAGGTGTTATCCTCGGCAGAAGGTTGGAGCTCACGGGCAGGCGCGCCGACGGCAGCGAGTTCCCCGTGGAGTTGACCGTCGTGCGGATCGATCTGCCCGGCCCGCCCCGGTTCGTCGGTTATCTCCGCGACCTGACGGAGCGGAAACAGGCGGAGGAAGCCCTTCAGGCAAACCTCCAAATCCAATCCGCGCTCAATTCCCTGCTCGAGATCTCTTTGGAGCCGCTCACGCTGACGGAGCAACTGGAGCAGACTCTAGACTTGCTCCTCTCCATTCCTTGGATCGGGCTGGAATCGAAAGGGGCGATCTTCCTCACCGAGGGTACGCCGCCGGTCCTGGTCATGAAGGCGCAACGCGGACTTCCCGATGCACTGATGACCGCCTGTGCCCGAGTACCCTTCGGCCACTGCTTGTGCGGACGAGCTGCGTCCACGCGGCAGACCATATTCGCCGGTTGTCTCGATGACCGGCACGATACGCGCTACGAGGGCATGCGTGCGCATGGGCACTATTGTGTTCCGATCGTCTCGGAACAACAACTGTACGGCGTTCTCACTCTCTATGTGAAAGAAGACCATCAGAAAAGGCCCCAGGAAGAGTTCTTTCTGGGCGCCGTTGCCAGCGTGTTGGCCGGAGTCATTCGCCGCAAGCAAGCCGAAGAATCCTTGCACCAAAGCGAAGAACGATGCGAGCTCGCCATCCGTGGAACGGACGCCGGGATCTGGGACTGGGACCTCCGCACGAACCGGATCTACTACTCGCCGCGTTGGAAGAGCATGCTCGGATACGAAGAGGACGAGCTCACGGATGACTTCGCCGAGTGGGAGAGTCGGCTGCATCCCGACGACTGTGAGCGGGCGCTGGCCACGATCCGTGAGTACCTGGAGGGAACGACCAGCGAATACGAGTTGGAGCACCGCCTCCATCACAAGGATGGATCCTACCGCTGGATCCTCGCTCGCGGCGCCGCGGTGCGCGACCGGGAAGGCAGGCCCTACCGGATGGTAGGATCTCATCTGGACATCACGGACAGAAAGCGGGCCGAACGCGTGGCGAGCAAGAGGGAGGCGATGCTTCTTGCGGCGGAGAAAATTCAGCAGCGATTGTTACCACAAGAGTCGCCCGTGTTGCCGGGGTTCGACGTCGCCGGTGCCACCTTCCCGGCAGAATATGCGGCGGGCGACTACTTCGACTACCTGACCTTTCCCGACGGGTCTTTCGGCGTGCTCGTGGCCGACGTCAGCGGGCACGGCTTCAGTTCGGCGCTGCTCACGGCTTCCACCAGTGCGCATATTCGCTCTTCGGCGGAAACGTGTGGACAGGTGGACGACATCCTTCGCCGGGTCAACGTCCAGCTCGAGAGAGAAACGGAGGATGGACGTTTCGTTACCATGCTCTTCGCGCACGTCGATTTGCAGAACCGAATGCTGACCTACGCGAACGCGGGGCATCCCTACGGCTACGTCCTCGACGATGCCGGGAATCGGAAGCACGTCCTCAAAAGCGCCACGGTCCCCTTGGGGATACTTCCCGACACGCGGTTCCCTCTGGACGGCCCTCTTCGTCTGGAACGGGGTGACCTCGTGCTTCTGGTGTCCGATGGAGTCCTCGAAGCGAGATCGGATGACCAAAGCCCCTTCGGCGTGGATCGAGCGATTCAGGTGGTCCGCGATCACCGCCGAGAAGCGGCAGCCGCCATCGTTGATCGCCTCCACCATGCCATCCGCGGGTTCACACGACACGATCGGCCCTTGGATGACGTCACGGTGGTCGTCATCAAAGTCGAGTGACCCCCGAGGCCGCTTTCCGGTCCAGAAAACCCTCCTCTCGGGGGGTACGCGCAGTTGCGGCGGCGCCGGTTCGGCTCATAATGAAGCCGAATTGGCCGGCAGCGTTAGGGCGCCGTCATGGGGACGCGCCCGCGGCGACCTGTTGACGTACGTCGCCCCCCCGGCTCATCCTCTCCGGCCCTGCGGCCGGTCGTACCAGCGAGAAGGGACGTGGCATGGGACACCCGAGACGACACGTTGTGCATCTTGTGGCTATCGCCGGCGGGGCTATCATACTGGCGGCTGCCGGCCTGTCGACGTCGACCGGGCCTTGTCTGGCCGACACCTGCTGTTCAGGGAGGAAGACGATGAGCATCGAGAAGACCCCGTTCGGGAAGATGCCCGACGGCACCCAAATTGACCGGTACGCCCTGGCCAACTCCCACGGCCTGACGATCAAGATCATCACCTTCGGCGCCACGCTCACCGCCGTCGAAATGCCCGACCGCCACGGCAACCGCGACGTGGTTACCCTCTACCTCGACACGCTGGACGACTACCTGGCGGGCCACCCGTTCTTCGGATCGATCGCCGGACGCTACGCCAACCGGATCGCCCGGGGCAAGTTCACGCTGGACGGCAACGAGTACACGCTGGCCACCAACAACGGCGAGAACCACCTGCACGGCGGCACGAAGGGGTTTGACAAGGCCGTGTGGAAGGCCGAGCCCGCCCGGGGCGGAGGCTTCGTCGCCGTGACCTTCACCCACGTGAGCCCCGACGGCGACGAAGGCTACCCCGGCACGCTCACCGCCACGGCCACGTACACGCTGACCGACGACAACGAGCTCCGCATGGAGTACACGGCCACGACCGATCGGCCGACGGTCGTCAATCTCACGAACCACGCCTACTGGAACCTGGCCGGGGCCGGCTCGGGCGACGTCCTCCGGCACGAGCTGATGCTCAACGCCGATCGGTACCTGCCCGTCGACGAAGGCCTGATCCCGCTCGGCCGGCTCGCCCCCGTCCGGGGCACGCCCATGGATTTCACCGAGCCGAAGCCGATCGGCTCACGCATCGCCCAGGTCGAAGGCGGCTACGACCACTGCTACGTGCTCAACAAGAAAGAGGGCGAGAAGCTCACGTTGGCCGCCCGGGTGGTCGAGCCCAAGAGCGGCCGGGTGATGGAGATCTACACCACCCAGCCGGCCATCCAGCTCTACACGGGCAACTTCCTCGACGGCACCCTGACCGTCGCCGGCAAGCCCTGCCAGCGCCACGACGGCTTCTGCCTCGAGACGGAGCACTTCCCCGACTCACCCAACCGCCCCGAGTACCCCTCGACCGTTCTCCGCCCGGGCGAGACGTACCACGAGGTCACGCTGCACAAGTTCAGCGTGCAGAAGTAGGGGCCAACTCGCCCCGTCACCGCGCGTTCATCACGTTCGAGACGGTGGCCCGGGCGTTTAGCCGTCCAGCTTCCATCCTTCGCGGTATTCG
>CAZDHR010000015.1:0-36837 GCA_964505295.1 uncultured Planctomycetaceae bacterium | reverse complement strand
GCCGACGGCGTCCGCCGCCACCGCTGAAGCCCGCAAAGCGCGACTTGCACCCCCGCCCGCCGCCCGCCCTTCTGGAAACCCTATTTGTCAGATTGGGGCAACCAGCCCCCCGCCGATGACTTCTGCTGTCGCCCTCATCGGCCGGCCGGTAGAATGGGTGGCCTTGCGGCGAGCATCCTTCGGGGGGAAGCGAGATGACAATCCAGACGAGTTTGAGCTTGGTTGAGGCCGGAGGCGACCTCTCCATGGACCAGATGGCCGTTGTCGTCGGCGCGATCATGGAGGGCAAGTGCTCGGAAGATGAGATCGCCCGGCTGTTGGTCGCCCTCCACAAGAAGGGGGAAACGGTTGCCGAAGTCGCCGGGGCCGCCGCGGCCATGCGCCAGCACATGACCCCCATCCGCTCGCGGCACGACGACGTGGTCGACGTGGTCGGCACCGGCGGGGACCGCTCCGGGACGTTCAACATCAGCACCGCGGCCGCGCTGGTCACCGCCGCGGCCGGGGCCCGGGTCGCCAAGCACGGCAACCGCCGGGTGACCAGCCCGAGCGGGGCGGCCGACGTGTTGGCCGAGCTGGGCGTCAACGTCGAGGCCGATGTGCCGGTCGTCGAAGCCTGTCTCGACGAGCTGGGCATCTGCTTCTGCTTCGCGCCGTTGTTGCACCGGGCGATGAAGCACGTGGCCCCGGTCCGCAAGAAGCTGGCCATGCCCACCCTCTTCAACATCCTCGGCCCGTTGGCCAATCCGGCCCGTGCCCCCTTCCAACTCCTCGGCGTGGGCAAGCCGGAGCTACGCCCGTTGTTGTCCCAAGCGCTTTCCCTGCTCGGGGCGCGCCGCGTGTTGGTGGTCCACGGGTCCGACGGGCTCGACGAAGTCACGCTGGGCGGCACGACGCACGTAACCGAAGCCGGCGGGCAGACCTTCCGCGAGTTCGAGTGGAATCCGTCCGATTTCGGCCTCGCGCCGTGCTCCCGCGAGCGCTTGCTCGTCGAGGGCCCTCAAGAGAGCGCCGCGGTGATCCGCGACATCCTCGACGACCGGCCCGGCCCGCCCCGCGACGTCGTCGTGGCCAACGCCGCGGCCGCCCTGTGGATCGTGGCCAAAGACGATTCGCTCGCCGCGTGCGCCCGGTTGGCCGACGAAGCGATCCAATCCGGCAAGGCCCGCGAGTTGCTCGCCCGGCTGGTCGAGCGGACCAATCCGTGACCCGGCGGCAGAGCCGCTTGCCGCTTCGCTGAAGAACTGACCATAACGTGGAAATCCGAATCGCTGGGAATGGCGGCAAATTCAGGGCAGTTGCCCGAAATTGACTACACTTTGCTACACCACCCCATTCGACCGGGACCATGAGAAATTCGGCGGCGGAGGCTGCCGTATTTATTGAAAAGCTCCTTCGGCGACGACAACAGCGTGGTCGCTCCCGACGTCACGGGACTTGCCCTCGAAGACCATCCTCGGGGAGCCACGATCACGTTTTCCATCGGCGACGCGCCCCTGCGTGTGAACGGGCCACGGGTCGATGCGGAGCTGGTGGGCGTGTTTCCGACCGTCGGCCAGACCATCGAGGACCGTGACGGCAATCCGATCGCGATCGATACGGATATAGACGGCAAGGAGTTTTCGCGCCCAGTCCCCGGTCCGCTCGCCAACCTCCAGCAGGGGAAGAACGCGATTGCCTGGTCAATGAGGAAGCAGTAGTTGGAAACGTCACCACCGAGCAGGGATCGCCCGAAAGGCAACTGCCCGACTTCAGTAGCAGGCACCCACCGCCGTTCCTCGAAGCTGTACGCCCACGTGGCCGAACTGATCGCCGAAGGCGGCGTGGGGAAGGTGACGATGAGCAAGGCGTTCCGGCTGAGGTGGCCCTGGTTGTCTAGACCACGGTTTGCGATCTCATCGGTGTTCGCGAAAGTTGTGAGCCCGTAAGACTACCGATTTCCCTGCGAATGCCGGGCTCCCGTTGGTCGCCCTGGGGGCACTCCTTGTGCGAACCTCAATAGCCTGCAGCCTCACGCTGCACGCCGGCAGCTTGACGTGTTGATAGTGGCCATATTGCCGAAATCCCCAAAAGGGGACCGAAAGAGTCGGTGTCTCCCGGAAGGCACGAAGACGATCTGTTCGCCGGCCGGTCCTACCATTGCTCCGCGACGCGACTCTCGTCGTCGACCGAGTCTTCGTAGTAGTAGTGCTCGCAGGGGATGAAGTTCTTCTTGCGGACCTCCTCGCCGTCGAGGTATTGGATGAAGGCCTCGACGGTGCCCTTGGCCATCTTGCGCGGGAACTGTTGGGGTGAGTCGAAGAGCTTTCGCTCGAACACCGCCTGCTTGCCGGCCGGCGAAGCGTCGAAGGCGATGATGCTGATCTGGTCTTCCTTCCCCGCTCTGGTGACGGCGGAATGGGCCCCCAGGCCCGAGGGATCGTTGATGGCGAAGATTCCGACGATATCCGGGTGAGCCTGGAGGATATCGGTTGCCACGGTATATCCATCATTCCTGTTCCCCTTTCCGGAGAGTTCCGTGACGACCTCGAGTTTGCTGTGGTTCTCGGTGAGGTAATCCACGAAGCCGTCCCGCCGCAGGATGCACGAGGTCACCTCGGGATAAGTGATGATGGCGATCTTCCCCTGGTCGCCGGTCACCTTCATCATGCTTTCGCCGGCCAGTTGGCCGCCCTGGTAGTTGTCGCTCCCGATATGGGAGACGACGAGGTCCCGCGCCTCTTCATCCGTCACCTGCACGTCGAAGGTGAACACGGGAATGCCTGCCTCGTGGGCTCGCTTGACTCCCTCGCCAGCGGCCTTGGAATCGACCGGGTTGAGGAAAATGGCGTCGTACCGCTGGGCAACGAAGTCGGACATCTGGCTATTCTGCTTCGCGGGGTCCAACTCCCCGCTCAACGCCACGATTTCGTAGCCGTACCTCCGCGCTTCTTCCTGCATGACGTTGGCAATCAGCTTGAAGAACGGATTGGTCAAGTCCATGCACGTCACGCCGATTTTGCCCTTGGTCTCGGGTTCCGCCACCTCCTGCTGAGCACTTGTGGAGTTCTGAGGACTTTGGGAGCACGACGAGGCAAGCATCGCCGCGGCAACCACGAGAGCATACGGCGTCATCATCGGTTTTCGACTCATCCATCGACCTCCGGTCAGTCAAAGTTATGCCCTGCTTTTCAGGAAAGCGGGCGCCCGTCCGCTGCTGCGAGCCTTATCCAACAGCACGGCTCCCAGGATGACGCCGCCCAGCACGACCTGCTGGGTGTAGCTTTCCATCCCCAGGAGGTTCATCCCGTTCTGGATGACGGAGATGATGAAGGCGCCGATGAGGGTACCCAGGATTCGCCCCGTGCCGCCCGACAGGCTGGTGCCCCCGACCACAACGGCGGCGATCACGTACAATTCGTACATGACCCCCATGTTCGGCGTGCCCGTATTGAGCTGCGACGCCTGGATGCAGCCACCGAGGCCCGCGAACACGGCACTGACGACATAGACGAAGACGATCACGAAGCCGACGGGCACGCCCGAGAGTCGCGCCGCCTCCTCGTTGCCGCCCACGGCATAGATATAGCGTCCCAAGCGGGTGTGCGACATGAAGACGTGCGCGGCCGCATAGAGAACGGCCAGCAGGATGACGGTGTTCGGAATCCCCAGCGACCGCCCCTGTCCCAGCCACGGGAGCGCCTTGGGAACCTGGTAGATCGAGAACCCGCCGGTAATCAGAAAGGCCAGCCCCCGCCCCATCATCATCACACTGAGCGTGGTGATGAACGGGGCCACCTTGAATCGGGCGACGATGAATCCGCCCACCCCCCCGACCACGCCGCAACTGAGAACGCCGGCAAGGAAACCGATCAGCACGACCCAAGCGGGCGCTTCGAGCCCGCCCAGTTTCTTCATGACGAGCGTGCCGATCACGGCGGAGAGTGCAATGAGGCTGCCCACCGAAAGGTCGATACCCGCCGTGATAATCACCATCGTCATCCCGATGGCGATCACCGCGATGGCCACGATCCGGTCGACGATCGCCAGCAGATTGGTCCGCTTGAGAAAATCGGGCCAAAGGCGGGGCTTGGGCGTGAGAAGCTCGAAGGCGGCCGCTTCCGGGTAGCTCTCGGAGATTCGTTCGATAACACGCCACTTGACCACGTCCCCACTGGTGACGACGGCGGCAAGCTTCCCGCCTTCGGCGGCGATCTCGTCCAGCGCCAGGCGCAGGTCGCGAGGCGTTCCCACGACAACGCGCGCGTTGGCGAAACCGTCCTCCTTCAGTTTCCGCCCGATCTTCTCGGCCAACGGGGCCGACTCCGTGTTGGTCGCGCCCACGGCCACGATGACGTCGGCCTCCCGGAACCCGCCCTCGATCCGCTCGACGAGATCGGCCGCCGCCCCGCTACCCTGGGGCATTTGGTCTTTCAGCGTCAACACACTGAACAGGGCGCACAGCGCAAGCAGAACGAGAATCATCCCGTAGTCGCGGAGCACGTTTCGCAAGGCGCCTGCCTCCTCTCGCCCCTCAGGCGATCGCCATCGACAGGATATCTTCCTGAGTCGCGTTGGCCACGTCGGTAATCTCTCCCTTCACGCGCCCTTGGTGCATCACCACGATGCGGTCGCTCATCCCGAGTATCTCGGGAAGCTCACTGCTGATCATGACGACCGCCTTGCCTTGCTCGACGAGCCGATCCATGAGGAGATAGATCTCGTATTTTGCGCCGACGTCGATTCCCCGCGTCGGCTCGTCGAAGATGATGACGTCGGCATGGCGAGCCAGCCACTTGGCCAACACGACCTTCTGCTGGTTGCCGCCGGAAAGGTTCCCCGCGGGCTGTTCCGGACCGGTCACTCGGATCTTCAGGCTCTCGGTGTAACGGGCGAACTCGGATCGCTCCTTGCGCCGGTCGAGGAAGGGGCCGCGAACGAAACGATCCAGGTTCGGCAGCCCGAAATTCTCCCGGACCGAGTGGTTGAGAACAAGCCCCTGTCCTTTGCGGTCCTCGGTGAGAAGGCAGACGCCGTTGCGGATGGCGTCTCGCGGAGTGCGGATGACCGTTTCGGTGCCGTTGATGAAGATCCGTCCGGCGTCCGGGCGATCGGCCCCGAAGACCAGGCGCATCGTCTCGGTTCGGCCCGCCCCGGCGAGCCCGGCGAATCCCAGCAGTTCGCCGGCCCGCACGCGGAAGCTCACGTCGCGCACCGCCTCGCCTCGACAAAGCCCCTCCACGCGCAGCCGCTCGGCGCCCTGGCACCGACCGGCGGTCGATCCGGCGGCATGCTTGGGGAATTCGGACTCGATCGGCCGGCCGACCATCATCTCGATCAACGTCTCGCGGGTGAATCGCCCGATCCGGTCGCCGGCAACCACCTCGCCGTCGCGAAGCACCATGACGCGATCGGCCACTTCAAACACCTCGTCGAGGCGATGGCTGATGTAGATGACGCCGAGCGCGTGGGACTTGAGTTCCCGGATGATGGAGAAGAGGTGCTCCACCTCCTGCGTGCCAAGCGACGCCGTGGGCTCGTCCATGACGACGATTCGGGCGTTGACCGAAAGCGCCTTCGCGATCTCCACCTTCTGCTGCTGGGCCACCGAAAGCTCCCTGCACCGGGCGTCCGGGTCGATCTCGAGCCCGATCTTCTCGAAGAGCTCCCGTGCCTTCCGTTTCTCTTCCGAAGCCCTGATAAGGCCGGCCCGTGTCCGCTCCCTGCCGAGGAAGATGTTTTCCCGGACCGTGAGATCCGCAATCAGATTGAACTCCTGATAGATGATCGACACCCCCGCCCGCTGGGCGACGGTCGGCGTGGGGATCCGAACGGGCCGGCCATCGAGGAGAAGCAGGCCGCTGTCCGGAAGATGGGCACCGCCCAGCACCTTGATCAGCGTGCTCTTGCCGGCTCCGTTTTCCCCGACCAGGGCAAGCACCTCCCCCCGGCGCAACTCGAGCGACACGTCCTTCAAAGCGTGCACGCCGGGGAACCACTTGTTGATCCCCCGCATTTCGAGCAGCCGTGCCGATCGGTTTCCAGCGTCCGCCATGATCCTGCTCCCGAGCCGGGGGAGCACTGAAGGATGTTTCACTGGTTCCCAAGCTCCGGCTTGGGAACCAGTGTGAAGAAACAATAAGTGGGGCACGATTCCATCGTGCCTGGCACGTTGGAAACGTGCCCCACGGCCATATCGCGACAGTTGGTTTTTCCGAGATCCTCAGTACGGGTTCGACGGCATCATTTCCCACGCTTTCACACGGGAGAACCTCGCTTCGCCGCCGTTGGCGAACAGGACGACTCCCAGGCTGTCGTCGCGGCCGGGGTAAACCCGGCGGCCAATCGCCTGACGATCGTTCGCGTAGATTTCGACGACCGACTTGTCGACGAACACTCGCAGCTCGACCGGCTCGCCGTCTTTCAGCTCCAGCGGTGCCTGCTCGAGGGCACGCGTGCTTGCGGCGAATGCTGCGACGACGATCGCTGCCAGCGGGAACAGAACGGCTTCTCTCATGTCGCGTTGCCTCCTGGAGGTTCCCTTTCCGGCGTTTTCCATTTGCCTTCAACCCGGCCCCACCCGCGGCAGGATCGCGGCCCCCGAGAAGTGCACCGCGAGGGGTGGGCTTCTCGGACTCAACTCACTTCATCAGGAGCAGGCTCACCGCCATCACGGCCATGCCGCCGAGGAGCCCGAAGAGGCTGTCGTGGCCCTTGCCGTAGGCCCGGCTGGTGGGCAGCAGCTCATCGAGGCTGATGTAAACCATGATTCCGGCTACGCCCCCGAAGAGTATGCCCATCACCTGAGAGGGGATCGCGCCGGAATCGCCACCCAGGAAGAACCGCAATCCAAGGTACGCGATGACGGCTCCCACCGGTTCGGCCAAACCGCTGAGTGATGAGTAAACGAACGCCTTCTTCCTGTCGCCGGTGGCGTAGAAGATGGGCACGGATACGCTGATGCCTTCCGGAATGTTGTGTAGCGCGATGGCGATAGCGATGGCGGCGCCGACGCTCGGATCCTCCAGCGCTGCCAGGAACGTGGCCAAACCCTCGGGGAAGTTGTGGATGGCAATGGCCAGCGCCGTGAACAGCCCCATGCGGAGCAGCTTCGTGTGATCGACGCGGTGGTCGTGGGCGCCCGGCGCAGCGTGTGCCGGATCGGCGGCGATGGCGTCGAAGTCTGGCAGCGGAGCCGTATCGTCGTGAAGGGGGGCGGTCTCCTGCTCCGTGTGCGTCTCGTGGGGGTTCTCGGCGGAGGGAATGACGTTGTCGATGATCCCAATAAGCAGGATCCCCCCGAAGAACGACGCCGCGTTGATCCAGTGTCCCCAGTAATCCCCGTAGGTGGCCGCGAGCGAGTCGGTCCCCTTGACGAAGATCTCCACAAAGGACACGTAGAGCATCACGCCGGCTGAGAAACCGGTCGCCATTGACAGGAATCGATAGTTCGTTCGTTTGGCGAAAAACGC
Source organism: uncultured Planctomycetaceae bacterium (assembly GCA_964505295.1). Lineage (GTDB taxonomy): Bacteria > Planctomycetota > Planctomycetia > Pirellulales > Thermoguttaceae > DATKZH01. The sequence goes on along the minus strand of CAZDHR010000015.1, from coordinate 29,386 downwards.
GATCGCGCTGCCGATGCTGGTGGCCATCCCGGCGAAGACCGTCAGTCCCAACGCGATCCAGACGCTGCCCATATCAACCACCGTCCTGACTTCCGTAGCACGCCACACGCCGTGTGCCGTCCGCCGGTTACGGCACACGGCGTGCGCCTACCACTCCACAAATGCGGAAGTTGTTCTTCGGTCGATCCCTAGCGAGACCGCGCCTCAGACCGACGAGTCATCTTTCGGAAACTTGACTCAGTTGTGTGTTTTCCAGGAAACCAAGAAACCTACTCGACCGGCTCCCCCACAATCCTAACCCATCCGATCCGAAGCGTCACGCCCTCAAACGACTTCGGGTCGTACTTGCCGAGCTTCTTCGCCTCGTCGATCGGTGCGCTGCGGTCCGGCGGCTCCGGCAGCAACTCAACGGTCACCGTGTGTTCCCTGTCCTCCAAACCGGCGGCGAGTTGCAGCGCGGAGATTCGCGGGTAGTAACACCACCGATCCACCTGATCTCGTGTGCCTTGGTCGTCGCCGTCGATGGTGATATGGACGCGGCCGGAGTCGGGTCCGATGACGTCGAAGAGGCTCGCCGCCGTGCCCCGAAATCGGAACGTCAGCTTCGCGCCCGGGGTGTTCGTGAACCAGACCGCCTCGAAGTGCTTGGCAAACGGCCCCGGATCGTGGCGCTCCCACTGGCCGGCCAGCATCGCCTCGGTCACGGGGATCTGGATGGCCCGTTCCAGGTGATCGCTGCGGAACGGCTTCGCCAAGGCGCCGGCCGGCCGCGACGAGCGCTCGTCGCCCGCGCCGTCGAGGAGCTCCTGAAATCGCTCGCCAATAAGACGGGCATACAGCTCGTTTGCCGCGGCCGACGCGTAGACGCCATCGTGGCTGAACACGGGTTTGCCGCCAAGCTGCTTCGCTTCCTCCGGGGTCGCCTGGATGACCAGCTTATCCTCTCGCGCCATCGCGGCGATTCGGCAGCCCATGTTGATCGAGCCGATGCCGTAGTGGTCGGCCAGCCTTTCGTAGGCCGAGACGGCCGCGGGACAAAGCCCCTTGGCGTAGTCGGCTTCCATCCCCGTTTTGAACGCATAGACGAAGACGAGATCCGTGTTGGGATCGGCACGGAGGGCCTGCCGGACCATGCCCTCGACCGCCGGCCAGATGCGTTGGGGGTCCGACTCCGTGTCGTCCGACGCGAAATCGACGAAGATGAGATCGGGCTGGTGGCGCAGCACGTCGTGCCCGAGCCGGTAGAGGCTGAACGCGCTCCCTCGCGCGCCGCCGTGAATGTCGGCGAGGATAGCGCGAACATCGGCGCCGGGGTGCCGCTTGCGCAAGTCGTCGGTGAACGCACGGAACCAACCGCCTTGGGCGTGCGAGCCGCCGGCGAAGCAGGCAATCGTGACCGGCTTGTTCGCCGCGAGCTTCGCGGCCAGGTTCGGGATGCCGCCCCGCGGCGTGAACTCGCTCGCCTTCACCGGCTCGTAGCCCGGGAGCTGGAAGAACCGCTCCGTCGTGAACTCGCCCAAGGCGGCCGCCCCCGGTGCTTCGACGATGGGCCACGATGCCCGCAACTCGTCTTGATAGGGCCCGATCTCGTCGAATGGGATCGGCTTGAATCCAAGTTCGAGCGCGGGCGATTCCGGGCGCAGACGATAGTCGTGGTTGGCCGGATCGACGAACAGGGGGTCGGCGAAGACGGAGTGCTCGTCCTTGCCGGTCGCCTTCCACGCCTCCCAGCTCAGCAGCTTCCGGGCCGCCGGCGTCAGCGTCAGTTCGAACTTCGGGTCGATCCCCTCGGGCGCCCAGACGCAGTTGTGGTCGAACTCGAACTCCGGGAAGTCGTCGCGATGCCCGCGATAGGTCCAGACGAGCTGGCCGTCTTCCCACGCGGTCTTGTTTCGCTCGCGCATCCAGCTTCCGCCGTCCTTGGTGTAGTAGACGATGTTGCGGACGAACTTGCAGTTGAACATCGTGTTGGCCCGCGGCTCGTCCTCGTCGTACCGTCGCAGCTCGGGATAGCGCTGGAGGTATCGGTCCCAGTAGCCTTCCTTCTTGGCCTGGCGCACGTGGTTCCACGAAGTCACGAACAGGTCGTCGCGCCCCCACACGCTGGCCCGGAAAGCGGGACAGTCGACCACGACGTTGTTCTCCCAGGTGTTGTCCTTGCCGCTGTGGTTGAACATGCCGCAGACGGGCACGCGGTAGAGCACGTTGCCATAGACGTGTACGCCCGTCTCGGGCGCGTCGAGGTAGATCCCCCAGGTGAAGTGCGGATACTCGAACTTCACGCGCCCGTTGCGTGCCGGCGTCCACGAATTGGCCTTCCCGAAGCCGCCGACGTGGTGGAAGACGTTGTGCCGGATCACGTTGCCGCGCGAGAGGTAATTGCGGGACGACATGTAGATCCCGCCGGTGTCCTCCGATCCCAGGTTCGTGTGGTGCACGACGTTGTACTCGACCGTGTTGTCGCTGCCGCCCAGCAGGATGCCCTGGTGGTAGCAGTCGTGAATCAGGTTGTGCGCGGCCGTGTTGCCGACGCCGCGGACGTTGACGCCCGTGTTGTACGTCCGGCGGAATTCCGCAATGTGATGGATGTAGTTGTTCGTCGCGAAGTTGTCGCCGCGCTCGAGCGTCTTCGGGTCGCCTCCGTCCAACGCGATGCCGCCTGCGCCCGTCGCATAGACGTCGTTACCGAAAGCTCCCGATCGATGGCCGCCCCGAACGCTCACCCCCCACGCGCCGCAGTTGCGGATCACGTTCTCGGCGACCAGGCAGTCATTGCAGTCATGGATCTGCACGGCGTCCCCATCGCACGCCTCGATGGTGAACCCGCGCAGCGTGAGGTGGCTCGCGCCCTTCATGGCCACCACCGTGCCGATCACCGGTGCCCACACCCCGTCGCAGGAGTCGCCGGCTTGTCCTCCGGCGTCGGGCGGCCGGAAATACAAGGTGCAGGCATCGCGATCGAGATACCATTCACCCGGCGCGTCGAGCTCTTCCAGCAGATTGCGCACGAAGTACCGATCCCCCACGCGCAGCTCGTACGACACGTTCCCTGCCAGGGTGATTCGCTTCTCCTCGCGGCTGGCCCGCTTGATCGGCAAGACGTTCCACGCCCAGCCATACGCCGGATGGACGCAGACCTCGGCCCGTTCGACCCGCGTCCAGTCCTTGATCACGTCGCCGGTGCAGGTGAAGTGGTCCCTCACGCCCGGCCCGTCGACCGCCGCCACGTGAGCCCACGTGCCGAAATGCGGGTCGTCGGGGTCGACGTTCGGATAGCGAGCCATCTCCATTCGCTCGCCGCGGAAGAAGAGCTGCCGGAACACGACACCCTCCAGCGGCGTCCCTTTCAGGTCGCACTGGACGCCGTCGCCCTTCCACGGCCGAAACCCGGTGACGCTTCGCGCGCCGAGGAGGACGGGTTTCTCGCCTGCGTACGCGCGATACACAACCGGCGCCTCCGCCGTGCCCGAATCCTCCGGCCCCAACGCGAACGTCTCTCGCAACTCGTAGTCTCCGCCACGGACGAAGACGGTTCCGCCGTCGTCCAGTTGCCCGGCCGCTTTGAGCTGGCGCATTCTGTTTCGGGCTTTGGCGAGCGTCGCGAAGGGACCGTCGGTCTTGGCGTCGTTGGGCGCGGGCAGCTTGCCCGACCATGCGTCGTTGCCGTTGGTGGCTACGTAGAGGTGCGCTTCGTCGGCAACCGCCGTTGCGGCGAGACCACCCAGCACCAGACCCAGCCCCGCCATGATTCGGATGGCCGACACAATGCTCCGGAGATGCCGATTCATGATCAACCACTCCTTGCTACCGCGGCTCTTGTGGACATGACCGATCTGTGCGGCGCTGGAGTCCGCCGTCTTTTCCTTCAGAACGTGCGTGCCAATAGGCGATGGAAACCGGGGCCGGTTCCGGCGTCATTCGCGCCAAGACCGCACCCTGCCCACGAGTGTACCAGGCACGGTGGTTCTTGGGGAGCGCCTCCAGCTTAGTTCTACACCATCACTTTTGGTATTTCCCTAGCGGGCTATCCACTTTCCCCTACCGGCCACAACATGTAGTATGAGGGTATGGTTGGCGATGATCAGCGATACCCTGTTGGTGGCGTGGATTAGCCCAGACCTCTGCAAGAGTTCGACGAATGGTTCGCCCCACGAGAGCTTTTCCTTGGCGGGTGCCGCCGCTGCTTCCGCTTCCGGCCCATCGTTGTCCTCCCTTTTCAGGCACCAACTTGCGGACGCGTTGACCCGCGGTCCCCGGCCATCGATACTGAGGCCGTGGTCCGGCCGTACGATTCCGACGATCAGAAAACCGCCAAGTTTGACGGAGGTGTCCCCATGCAACTGACATTCAGCAGGGGGGTGCATGCCCCCTCTTATTCGCTGGGCTCATTGCGACACAGAACAGCTACACTTGTCCTTACCAGCCTCGCTGCATGTCTGTCGATCGAGGCTGGAAAATGCGAGGGAAGACCGAAGAGTGACCGTGTACCAAATATAGTACTGATACTTGCCGACGACCTCGGCTGGGCCGACCTGGGCTGCTACGGCAATACGTACCACCAGACGCCGAATCTCGACCGGCTCGCCGCCCAGGGCATGCGATTCACCGACGCCTACGCGGCCAGCTCCGTCTGCTCGCCCACGCGATCGAGCATCATGTCGGGCAAGTACCCGGCGCGGAACGATCTGACCATCTGGCTGGGCGGCCACAGCCCGGCCGGCGCGAAGCTGCTCGACGCCCCCTTCGCCACCGAGCTTGCCTTGGAGGAGGTCACGATCGCCGAAGCGCTCCGGGCGGTCGGCTACGCCACGGCCAGCGTCGGCAAGTGGCACCTCGGCGCCGAGCCCTTCTATCCCGAGCACCAGGGCTTCGACCTGAACGTCGCCGGCACCAGCGCCGGCTCGCCCGCCGGAGGCTACTTCCTGCCCAACAAGATGAACCTCCCCGGCGCCCAGAAGGGCGAGTACCTCACCGACCGGCTCACCGACGAGGCCCTCGATTTCATCGACGCCCACCAGCGCGGGCCCTTCTTCCTGTATCTGCCCTACCACGTCGTCCACACGCCGATCCAGGGAAAGAAAGCGTTGATCGCGTTGTACGAGAAACGGATGAAGCCCGGCCAGAAAAACACCAACCCGGCCTACGCGGCCATGGTCCACACGCTCGACGAAAACGTCGGCCGGATCATGGCGAAGCTCGACGAGCTGCGGCTCGCCGACCAAACCGCCGTCTTCTTCTTCTCCGACAACGGCGGCTACCACCGCGTCACGTCGAACGCGCCGCTCCGGGCCGGCAAGGGCTACAGCTACGAGGGGGGGCACCGCGAGCCGCTCATCGTGCGCCTGCCGGGCCGCGTCGAAGCCGGAAGCGTGTCGAGCACGCCGGTCGCCAGCGTCGACTTCTACCCCACGATCCTCCAGTTGGCCGGCGCCCCGGGCGATCCGCGCCACAACGCCTCGCTCGACGGCACGAGCATCGTGCCCTTGCTGGAAGGGACCGGCTTGCCGCAGCGCGACGCCATCTACTGGCATTACCCCCACTACAGCCCCCAAGGCGGCACGCCGAGCGGGGCCATCCGCGTAGGCGACTTCAAGCTGATCGAGTTCTTCGAGGACGGGCACCTCGAGCTGTACAACCTGGCGGAGGATATCGGCGAAGCCACGGACCTGGTCGACGCGATGCCCGAGATGGCCCGGAAGCTGCACGAGATGCTCGTCGCCTGGCGCAAGCGGGTCGACGCCAAGATGCCCAGCCCCAACCCGAACGCCGGCAAGAAGCCGCCCCCGCGCCGCGCGCGTCGTCGCAGATGCGCGACCCGCCGTGTGTTCACGGCGGGCTAAATGCACGGCGGGCTAAATGCGCGGCGGGCGGATCGTCACGCGAACGTTGCGATGCAACTGGTCGGCCAGATTTCGCACCTCGCGGCGCCAGTTGTCGATCGTGGGGGCGACGGGGAACCGCCGGCCGCGGCGCCAATCGCCGAGGATCCAGTAGCGAAGGTTGCCTTCGGGAAGCTCGCAGAGCAGGTGACGCTCGTGGGGCAGCTCGACGACGCGCTTGAGCCCGCCGGGCGGGACGACCAACGCCATGCCGATCTCGCCGATCGAATCGTCCTGAAAGCCCCAGGCGCCCAGCGCGCCGAGCGACCGGTCGACGAACGTCTCCTCGCGTTTGAGCTTCATCAGGGCCGGGGCCAGGAGCGCCCCTTCCGGCGCGCCGCGGACCGTCGCCCGGATCTCGCTCTCCCGGTGCTCGGCATAGATGAGACACACCAAGCGGACCGCCAAGTCCGGGTGATCGGGCGTGACGTTCTCGGCCACGACCTCCACGGCCGCCCGGATGGGACCCGACGAGAGCACCCGCTTGGTGATCTTCACGTCGCCCACGTCGCCCGGGTTCTGTACGGGCCAGGAGCGATCGCCCGCGTAGAGCGTCAGGCCGCCGATCCCGGAGGTCTTGCCGACCAGCAGGGCGTCGACGCCCCACTCCTGCTCGTGGTGGTAGTCGGCCTTTCCGGTAGGGTAGATCAGCCACTCGGCCTTCTCGCTGTGGCGATACTGGTGCTTGCCGAAGAAGTCGAACATCCCGTCGTAGGTGCGATACGCGCCGAAGTTCGACTCCCAGCCGACGTTGAGTTTGCCCGGGTCCCAGGCTTCGTCGGTGCCGGTCTTTCGGGCGAAGGACGTTTCGCGCTTGCCCTCGGGAGACCAGTAGAGGTAGTAGGTGGCCTTTTCGCGGGGCGGGACATCGGCCAGGAACGATAGCTCGGGGCCGGTCCGTGCGTCGATCTGGTCGATCTGGTACGGGATCTCGCGCCAGTCGATCCACCGCTCGGGGGCCACGACCGCGCAGTTCTGCGGATTGAAGTCGTCGGCCACCTCCCGGACGTCGTTCACCCTGAGCACCACCGGCTCGTTCTCGCGGGGCTGGTCGGCCGGGTTGGCGATCGTGACGGCCAGCCGCCGGGTAAACGCCCCGAACCGCTCGGCAGGCGCGACCCGGGCGTCCGGGGCCAGTTCCGCAAGCACCCGCTTTGCCGCGCCCGCGTAGTCGCCGGCCGCGTAGGCCGACTCGACCGCCGCCCACGCCTTGTGCTCGGCGAACTGCCCCTTCAGCTTCGCCAGCAGCCGATCGCGCAAGAGGTCCGTGTAGTAGCGTGCCCCGCCCGGCGTGCTTCGCATCCTCCGGCCGAGGCGGGTTGACGGGCACCACGCTTCGAGCTTGGTGAGAAAGAACGTCTCGACCGGGTCGGGCTCGGGCGCCCGGTCGCCCAGGGCCGCCTTGGCCGCGTCGACGAACTGCTGGCTCGCCTGGAGGACCTTGGCCAGCTCCTGCGTGTGGAACGTCGAGAGGGCCGCGTACTCGGTGGGCACGACGGCAGTCGCCTCGCCCGACATCGGCCAGTCGAACTCCGCCCGGCCGTCGCCGTCGAGGTCGATCTGCCGGCGGTCGAACACGCCGTCCCGGTTCTCGTCGAGGTAGGTGTACCGGGCGTCGCGCTTCCCGTCGAGATCGAAGTCGACGTCGATCCAGCCCTGGGCCGGCCCGGTGCCCAGCAGGTGCAGGCGGTGGTCGGTCGGATCGTAGTAGAACCGCAACGGGCGGGCCGGCTTCTCGACGATCTCGTTCCGCTTGTTCAGCTTGCTGCATGGCGGCCCGCCGATCTGCGGGAAGTCCTCCGAGCCGTGCACGATGACGCCTTCCCACCGCTCGTGCGGATCGCGGTCGACCCGGTATTCCGAGTTGGCGTTCATCTCGTCCCAGGTCAGGCAGGCCTTGACCCACGGTGCCTCCCGGCCGAACTGTTCGGCCTTGTCCCAACGCAAGAGGCGGTCGGTGGGGACGCCGCGGATGGTCGACGTGGAGGTGATCTCGTCGCTGAGCTTGAGCTTCGACGTGTGCGTCCGATCGCCCCGGTCAAAACTGCTGTCCTCGGCGAACGCGGTGATCGAGAACTCGTAGTCGTACGCCCGGCGCCCGAACGCGTCGGCGTCGGCGTCGAAGCTGTAGCGGAGCGACTCGATACTGTCGGCCAGCCCGGTGAAGCGGAGGACGACCTCGCTCGAGCCGTCGCCGTCCGGGTCGTAGAAGACGAACGGGTTCTCGAACAGGGGGATCCAGCGGTCCGAGTCGGCGGTGAGGTTGTAAGCGGAGAACCAACTGCCGCCGCCGAACCGGCAGCGATATTGGCAGAGCCGCTGGTAGTAGGTCCAATCGACGTCGTACCAGAGCAGGTTGTCGTCGCTCTGGTCGCAGCCCCACCAGACCCGCAGCGCGGGCTTCCGGAGATAGGGGTCGTTGGCGACCCAGAAGAAGATGCCCATGGCGTCGAGGTCGTTGTCGCCGTCGTCGTCGCGGTAGTCGACGATCCGATCGACCGTGCCGTCGGCGCCCCAGTCGGCCAGGTAGAGGTCGCTGTCCCGGTCGGGGCCGAGGTGCGCGTCCAGGTCGCCGTCCTCGTCGATCGCGCGGACCAGGATCGGCGACTTGGTGTGACGCGCGGCCGTATCGAGGAACCAGGCCTCGTCGTTGCGCCCGTCGCCGTCGCGATCGACCAGCAGGCGTTTGCCGGGCGCCAGGGCCTTGACCTTCTCGACGGTCGCCGGATCGAGGCGGGCCGCTTCGCCGAAGACCCGCTCGAACATCGCCTGGGCGTCGTCGGCCGGGGCAGGGAAGGTGGCCAGGCAAAGGACGGCCGCTGCGATGACGAGCGTCGCGAGCAGACGAGGAAGTGGCCCGCTCGCCGTTCGACGGGTCTCGAAGCGTCTCAAACGGCTCATGGTTCGCTCTCCTTCAGTGGTTGGTCGGATGCAGCCCGATGGGTTCCCGCAGTGCAGCCCTCTACTCGACCCCTATTCTCTTGGGCACGGATTGGCCAAACAAGCCTCGGGCGGAGGTTTTGCCGACCGCCACGGGTTTTGGGGAAAGGGGAGCGGTGCTCGGGCCCTGCGTCGGTGCTTGCACGCCCCCTAGGTGACGACTATCGTGTGGGGCAGCCAGCGTGAAGGTGCGCCAGTCGGGGAGTGCTCTGACGGGCTCCCGCGCGAAGACAGGGCCGATCATGAGTCGTTCGACGCCGCCCGAGAACCGCGCCCCACTCGATCCCTTCGTGGTTCACGCCCGACGGGAAGCGCTGGTGATCCTCACGGCCTTCGCCGTGTGTCTGGTATGGTCGATCGCGTGCAGTTGCCTGACGGGCTACGGCGAGCCGGTCGACGGGGGCCTTGCCACGGTATGGGGCATGCCGAGATGGGTCTTCTGGGGCGTGCTGGTGCCCTGGCTGGGCGCCGACCTGTTCGGCCTCTGGTTTTGCTTCTTCTTCATGGCCGACGACCCGCTGGGCGAATCGGAGGACGAATCCGACCGGGCGGACGGCCACGCCGCGCAGCCACCGACCGCCGAGGAGGGCCGGCATGACTAGCGTGGCGCCGCTCGTTTGGGCGCAGACGCAGCCGGCCGGCTCGAACGCCGCGCTGGTGGCGTTCCTGCTCTACACAATGGCCGTGTTTGCCCTGGCCGGCATCTCCAGCCGGCTGTTGCGATCGAAGCGATTCCTGAGCGAGTATTTCCTGGGCAGCCGGGGCTTGGGGATGTGGGCGTTCGCCCTGACGTTCGCCGCCACCAGCGCGTCGGGCGGCAGCTTCATGGGCTTCCCGTCCAAGATCTACACGCACGGGTGGATCCTCGCCCTGTGGATCGCCAGCTACATGATGGTCCCCGTACTGACGATGGGCCTGCTGGGCAAGCGGATCAACCAGGTGGCGCGCAAGACCGGCGCGATCACCATCCCCGACGTGATCCGCGGCCGGTTCGAGAGCGCCGGCCTGGGCGGGCTGGCCACCGGGCTGATCATCTTCTTCATGGCCTTCAACCTGGTGGCCCAGTTCAAGGCCGGCGCGCTGATGCTCAGCACGCTTATGGACGACGTGCCCCTGTTCCAGACGAGCCGGCACGCGACCGGCGAGCTGATCGAGGGGGCGTTTTTGCTGGGGAGCGTCGAGCCGGGCTACCTGCTGTGCCTGGTGTCGTTCGCCGCGGCGGTGATCCTCTACACCACGTACGGCGGGTTCCGGGCCGTGGTCTGGACCGACGTGCTCCAGGGCCTGGTGATGGTCGGCGGCGTGCTGGTCTTGCTGCCGTTGGCACTCTGGCAAGTCGGCGGGCTGGGCAGGGCGACCGACGAGCTGAGCACCATGACCCCGCCCCGCGAGCGAACCGCGCATCTGGAAACCGCCCTGCCCGTGAAGAAGGACCTCGTCATCCCTTTCGGTACCTGGATCGAGCAGAGAAAAGGTGACAGGCACCTTTTGCCCGAAGGGCCCGGAGGGTGCTCCGCACAAAAGGTGCCTGTCACCTTTTCTCCCTCCGCCGAGGGCGACATGGCTCGGCGCGTCTTCCGCACGGCCCGACGCGCGGTGATCCGAGCGGGAAAGCGCCGGGCCGTGTTCGTCGAAGATGGGTCGGCGCGGGATGAAATCCCGGTTCTCGAAATCACCACGCCGCACGAAATCGCCCGGGTCCGGCCGGCCCCGCTCGCCGCGCCGGTGACGGTGCGCGTGCTCGACACGAAGGAGTACGCCTACGGGGCCGACACGCCCGGCGTCTACGTGAGCGGCCCGGGGCCCAGCCCGATCGACGAGCGCGGTTTCCTGCCGCTGGGCCTGGCCGTGTCGTTCTTCTGCATGTGGACGTTCGCCGGCGCGGGCCAGCCGTCCAACATGGTCCGCCTGATGGCGTTTCGAAGCTCGCAGACGCTCAGGCGGGGGATCTTCACGGTCGTCGTCTACTACTCGCTGATCTACTTTCCGCTCGTGATTATCTTCTGTTGCGCCCGGGTGCTTTTGCCCGGTATGGAAGTCGAGTCGGACCGGATCATGCCGGCGATGGCCGAGCACTTGACCACGGCGGCGGGCTGGCCGTGGTTGGCGGGGCTTCTGGTCGCCGCGCCGTTTGCCGCGGTGATGTCGACCGTCGACAGCTTCCTCCTGATGATCTCCTCGGCCGTAGTCCGCGACGTGTATCAGCGGCACGTCAATCCCCGCGCGTCGGAAGCGACCATCCGCAGGCTCACCTATACGGTGACGCTCCTGGTCGGCGTGGCCGCCGTGCTGGGGGCCCTGCATCCGCCCCGGTACTTGCAGGACATCATCGTCTATACGGCCAGCGGGCTGGCGTCGTGCTTTCTGGTGCCGATGGCCCTGGGGCTCTACTGGCCGCGACTGACGACCGCCGGGGCGACGGCCGGCATGCTGGCGGGATTCGTGGTCCACCTGGGGCTCTACGGCGCCGGGTTTGTCGTCTACGGCCGGTTCCAGGCCGTCCAAATCGCGGGCCTCGATCCGTTGATCCCCGGGCTGGTCGCCTCGCTCGTGGCGTCGATCCTGGTGACGCGGTTCACCCCCCCGCCCCCGGAGCACCTGGTGCGGAAGTTCTTCTATCGGGCCGATTGAACTGCGGACCAAGCTCGGTGAACGACCCGCACGAGAGCGAGAACATTCGCCGCCAGAAGTGATTGACTTGCCCGTGGCCGCCGTCTACGCTTGCATCATGGAAGCCTCCACGGTGAAGGAGGCCTCTTTCCACGCTCCAAGCCCACGGGTTGCAACCCGTGGGCTTCGGCGCGTCTGATTTGCTGTGGAGGGCTCGATAGCCAACGCTGCGTCGTTGCCAACTTGGAGAAGATTTCCCATGAGCCGAACGATCACCCGACGGACCTTCGCCGCCACCTCGACCGCCGCTTGCGTCGCCGTCTTCGCACTTACGGTCGCCGCCCGGCCGGCTTGGGCCCTGGATTTCCCCGGCCCGAAGCCGGGCAAGGCCAACGCACGCCTCGAAGGGCAGCGACTGACCATGGAAACCGCCGTGATCGCGGCCACCTGGAGCCTGGCGCCCGAGCGGTTCGGGCTCGTCGAGGCCGTCGATCGCACGACCGGCGCCGTGATCCGCCGGGGCGGGGATGACGGCTTCGTGGTCACGCTTGCCGACGGACGATCGCTCACCGCCTCGCAGTTCGGCCGCACGGCGGAGCCGTCGCTCGAAGCCCTCGAAGCGGATCCCGACGCCGTGCGCGCGGCCCTGCGGTTGCCCGGCTGGCAGGCCACCGTGCCGATGGTCTCCGAAGACGGCCGGATCCGGGCGGTTTGGCGGGCCGTCGTGCGCGACGGGTCGAACTACGTGCGCGAGGAATTGACCATCTCGCCCGCGACGGGCGAGGTCCCCCTGAAAAACGTGACCCTGCTGGCGATCGACGCACCCGAGGCCAAGGTCATCGGCGCGGTCGACGGCTCGCCGGTTCGCGCCGGTAGTCTCTTCCTGGCGTGCGAGCACCCGATGGCCGCCAACCGGGTGGCCGACGGCGTCGTCACGTGCAGTGTGCCGCGGTATCGGCCACTTCGCCCCGGGCAGACGTTCTCCGTAAGCGGGGTGGTCGGCGTGGCCGCCCCGGGACAGCTTCGCCGCAGCTTCCTCTACTATCTGGATCGCGAGCGCGCGCGGCCTTACTCTCCGTTCGTTTACTATATCTCCTGGTTTGACATCGCCGCGCCCGACCGGAAGATGAGCGAGTCGCTCTGCCTCGACCGGATCCACGCGTTCGGCCGGGAGCTCGTGGAGAAGCGGGGCGTCAAGCTGGACGCGTTCGTGTTCGACGACGGCTGGGACGACAACCAGACGCTGTGGCGGTTCCACGCCGACTTTCCCAACGGCTTCGCGCCGCTGGAGGCCGCCGCGGCCAAGTACGGCGCGATCATCGGCACCTGGATCTCGCCCTGGGGCGGATACGGTAAGGCCAAGGCCGAGCGGCTCGAATACGGCAGGAAGCAGGGCTTCGAGACCAATCGTCGCGGGTTCTCGCTGGACGGGCCCAAGTACTACGCCCGATTCCGCGAAGTGTGCGCCGAGCAATTGCGGGAATTCGGCGTGGGATATCTCAAGTTCGACGGCGTTGGGCCGGGCGACGTCACCACGGGCGCCGGCGACGAGTACGGCCCGGACATCGAGGCCCTGCTGGCGCTGATCGACGATCTGCGCAATATCCGCCCCGGGCTGTTCGTCAACACCACGGTGGGCACCTGGCCCTCGCCCTACTGGCTCTGGCACAGCGACTCGATCTGGCGGAGCGGCCGGGACGTCGGCCACCACGGCCCGGGGTCAACCCGGCAGCAGTGGCTCACCTACCGCGACATGATCGCCCATCAGCTCCACACGCGGCGAGGGCCGCTCTATCCCCTCAACTCGCTCAAGTTCCAAAGCGTGATGGTGGCCCCGTTGAGCCTGGCGGGCAAGCTCAACAATGACCCGAAGGACGTGATGGACGACGTCCGCATGGCGGCGGCCTCGGGGACCCAAATGCAGGAGTTCTTCGTCACCCCGAGCCTGATGACGCCCGAGCTGTGGGACGCCGTGGCCGAGGCGATCGGCTGGTCGCGGCGCAATGCCGACGTGCTCGTCGACACGCATCCGGTCGGCGGCGATCCGGGCAAGGGAGAAGTGTACGGGTACGCCTCGTGGTCGCCGCGAAAAGGGATCCTCGTGCTGCGGAACCCCGGCGAGCGGCCGGCGAGCTTCCAGATCGACCTGGCGACGGTCTTCGAGTTGCCTGAGGGAGCCGCCAGGCAGTATCGGCTCGCGAGCCTCTGGTCGCCGTCCGCCGAGGCGTGGTCGACACGCACCCTCGACGCAAGCAAGGTGCAGACATTCGAGTTGAGCCCCTTCGAGGTCCTTGTGCTCGAAGCGACGCCGGCGAAGTAGCGTGGTCTTAACCGATGCTTATACAAGGACTTAGCACGCATCGACATCCCGACGCCCCCCTCGTTCCCCGGCGCCCCCCGCATTTCCTGCGGCCCCTTCGTTCCCAGGCTCCGCCTGGGAACGCACTCCGCGAGGCTCCGCCTCGCATTCGGTGGGGGGACCCCCTGTTGGGGGCACGGTCCCCTGTTGGGGCGGTCTCCCGACCGTGCCCCTTGGTAACCATTCGTCCAACCCGGCAGAGCGAACCAGGGCGCGGGAACAGGCGGGTTGGGCGAATGCTTACGCCCCTTGCGGCGTAATCCCTTGTGCCGGGAGACCTTCGGTCGAGCTGTCGGCGGGGAGACCCGCGCCGAACACGGGCGCGTTCCCAGGCGGAGCCTGGGAACGACGCAATGGGACCCTGAGAACGCGGGGCGGAATCTTGCCGCACACGGCCGGGCAAGCCGTTTCCCACGGGAATGGGTTTGGCTTACAATAGAGGCTTCGTGCGGCGCGCGACCGTCGCGGTGCTTCGCCCAGTCCCCCCGATTCCCTACTTGCCCTACGCAAATGCAATGAACGCATCCTCAACACGCCTGCGTCGATTGATCCTGCTGGCCTCGGTGGTGGTCTGGGCTGCCGTCTGTGGCGTGGCCCTTGCCCAGGAAGCCGAAGGAGGCGGAGGAGAAGGTGGTGGAGGCGGGGGCGGCGGCGCCCAGGCGTACGTGTTGCCTTACACCATCGTCATCCTCGGCGTTGGATTGGGGCTGCTCTTCGTCTGCCGCTCCGCCCACAGGAGGGAACGGCCCAAGGGCGAACAGTATGAGGCGACGGGCGCCGTCCAACTCGACAAGGGCACGGCCGTGCCCGTGATCTCGTTGGGCATGCGCATGGACCAGGTCAACAAGCTGCTCGGCAAGCCGAAGATCGCCCGACGCGGGGCCGACATCTACCGAGAGCTGGCCCAGGCCGGAAAGCTCTCCGAGGACGACGCCGCCAAGGAGTACCTGATCTACGAGCATCCGGCGGGCCGGTACGAGCTGGTGGCCTTCGACCGGCGCGTGATCGAGATCCGCAAGCAACCCAAGCACGAGGACGATGAGGGGGCTTCGTAGGGCGCGTGCTTGCACGCCCGCGGAAGGGACGGCTTGCCTTAGCAGTCCGCGTGACGCCCTGCCGAGCCGCTATCTCTGCGACTCGCTGGAGCGCGGCCGCCCGGCCGGGTGCTTCAGGAACTTCGGTCCGGCCAACGGGTGACCGCCCGATCGTCCCTGGAAGAAGGCCGAAATCCGGTCGACCACGATTTGCTGCTCGCGCGCGGTCAGCTCGGGGAAGATCGGCAGCGCCAGCACCTCGTCCGTTGCGCGCCTGGTCTCCGGCAAATCGTCCGGCCCGTATCCGAGGTAGGCGAAGCACTCCTGGTCATCGAGGCCCATCGGGTAGTAGATCTCCGTGCCGATCTTGGCCGCGCCCAGGAACTCGCGCAGGTCGTCGCGCCGGCCGTCCGGCACGCGGATCACGTACTGGTTCCAGACGTGTCGCCCGCCGGGCAAAGCGACCGGGAGCCCCAAGCGGCGGTCGAGCCCGGCCTCCGCGAACCGCTCGGTGTACCGCCGGGCGTTGGCCTGGCGCATCGCGCTCCAGCGGTCGAGGTGGGGGAGCTTCACGTTCAGAATGGCTGCCTGAAAGGAATCGAGCCGGCTGTTGATACCCACGGTTTTGTGGTAGTACCGCGGTCGCATGCCGTGCACGCGGAGCAGGCGGAGCTTGTCGGCCAGGTCGTCGCGGTTGGTGGTGAGCATGCCGCCGTCGCCGGCGCCGCCGAGGTTTTTGGTCGGGTAGAAGCTGAAGCAGCCGACGTCGCCCAGCGAGCCGGCCCGGCGCCCGCCCAGCTCGGCCCCGATCGCCTGAGCGGCGTCCTCGATCACCGCGATCCCCCCGGCCCGCGCGATCCGGCAGACGTCGTCCATGGCGGCACATTGCCCGAACAGGTGGACGGGCAGGATCGCCTTGGTGGCCGGCGTCACGAGCCGTTCGACCGCCTGGGGATCGACGTTGAACGTGACCGGATCGACGTCGGCGAAGACCGGCGTCGCCCCCAACCGCGTCACCGCGCTGGCGGTGGCGAAGAAGGTGAAGCTGGGCACGATCACTTCATCGCCGGGACCTACGTCGAAGGCCATCAGGGCCAACAGCAACGCGTCGCTTCCCGAAGCGCATCCGACGGCGTGGCGTGCCTGACAGTAGGCGGCGATGTTCTCTTCGAGCCGCCGCACGTCCGGGCCCAGGACGAACTGCCCCGACTCGCACACCGACGCAAGCGCCTCGGCCATTTCCCGTCGCAAAGGAGCGTGCTGGCGGGCCAAGTCAAGTAAGGGCACGCCCTCTTGCTTGGCGCTCTGATCGTTCTTGGGGTGGGGGGTCGACTGCATCTGCGGTTCCCCGGCTTCTCAGGGTGGCTGCCGTGCCTCGACGGGCCGGCGACCCCGGCCCGAACGGGCGGAAATTAGGCGCCCGGGCGATTTGAGTCAAGGCCGACCTGGCAGTGCGTCAAGGCGAAACGCCAAAGGGCTTCACCTTACGCGGAATCAGCTCCTGACTGCGGCAGAACCTCCTCAAGAGGCGTAAGCACGGGGACTTGGGAAGCCAAGGTGTCCTCACGGGGCCTCAGAAAACGTCGATCCTGACTGCCGGGCCGACCGACAAAGACACGGTGGGGGCCCCGGATGCCGATTACTTCGGAGGTTCACCCCACCCCAAAGAGGGGTTAATTAAAGGTTTTGTTAATATAAGTCCTTTTCAGGCAAGCACTTAGGAATCCACCCCTCAGAATAGCGCAGACGATTGCCCGGGGCGTTGCTAGAATCAGGCTTTCCAGTCGGCGAAAGGGTGAGGCGTGTGCCCTGCCGGCAAGTCGGTGTAGACTTGTAGTATGGGGCTCTTCCAACAAGGCGGTACGCTGAGAGTATCGGTCACGTGAGCAGACGGCAGCCAAGTCCCGTCTGAACGCCTATCGCAGCAGTACTTCGCTTCCCGCGCCATCTCTGGTTCCCTTTTCCTCTCAAGACTCACCGCATGGGTGCTCCCTTGCCACTGGCCGATCTTCGTGCTTCCGTTCCGCTGATTGGACCGTCGCTTCTGGCCTGCGACTTCGCCAATCTCCAGCGGGAAGTCCGCCGATTGGAGGAGGCCGGTGCCCAAATCCTCCACCTCGACGTGATGGACGGCCACTTCGTGCCCAATCTGAGCTTCGGGATACCGATCGTCGAGGCGGTGCGGCGCGTGACCGATCTGGCGCTGGACGTGCACCTGATGATCTCCAACCCGGGCGACTATATCGAGCCGTTCCACCGCGCCGGGGCCGACCTGATCACGATCCACATCGAAGTGGCCCCCGATCCGACGGATCTCTTGGCTCGGATTCACGATCTGGGGGCCGGGGCCGGCATCGCCGTCAGTCCGCCCACGCCCGCCGAAGCCCTCCAAGGGTATCTGAACCAGTGTGATTTGGTGCTGACGATGAGCGTCATGCCGGGCTTCGGCGGCCAGGAGTTTCAGCCCGTGGCGTTGGAGAAGCTCCGCTGGTTGAAGGAGCGGGCGAAAGACGAGATGCTGCTCTCGGTCGACGGCGGCGTGAACCTCGATACGATCGGCCCTTGTGCCGAGGCCGGTGCGAATCTGTTCGTCGTCGGGACCGCGCTTCTGGGACAGGATGACTACGTCGAACGACTTGCGCAGTTACTCTCTCTGGTGAAACCTCATTCGAGCGTGCCGAGCGAGCCATGGTGAAGATCGTTCTGATCCGTCCCGGATCCACGGACTACGACCAGCAACGGCGCATCCAGGGGACCCTGGACGTGCCGTTGAACCAGGAGGGCAACGCCGAGGTGACGCGGCTGATCGACGCCTTGCGCCCCCTAAAGCTCGACGCCGTCTACGCGCCCGATTGCCAGCCGGCGCTGGCCACGGCCGAAGCGATCGCCAAGGCATTCGACGTCAAGTTGAAGAAGCTCGGCCGGATGCAGAACCTCGATCACGGCCTGTGGCAGGGGATGCAGATCGAGGAGGTCCGCCTGAGGCAGCCCAAGGTTTACCGCCAATGGCAGGAAATGCCCCAGCGGATCTGCCCTCCCGGGGGCGAGATGCTGGGCGAGGCGGCTGATCGAGTGCGTGCCGCGATGGCCAAGCTGCTCAAGCGTCACAAGGAGGGGGTGATCGGCCTGGTGGTGCCCGAACCGTTGGCCAGCCTGGTACGCAACGTCCTCAACCACGACGAGCTGGGAGATCTCTGGAAGGCGGCGCTGGGACACGGACGCTGGGAGGTGATCGAGGTTCGACCCGAGGCCCTGGCCCACACGGGCTAGCCCCAAGCGGGTCGTCGGCCGGATCGGCGTCGAATGGAGACGACACACCAAGGGCGAAGCGCAAGCGAGGCAACAGGCGACTTCCCTCCCTTGCGCTTCGGGTTCGTACGACAAGCCGAAAGGAAGCGGCAGGAGCTTGGCATGAGTTCGAATCGTCCCGACCCGGCCCCCTGGCAGAACATGCTCAAGCGCCCCAAGCGGGGCGTGCCCGCCGGTCTCTGGCGGCGCTGCCCCGGCTGCCAGGCGACCATCTTCCGCAAGGAGGCGGAGAAGCGGTTGGGCGTCTGCCCGGAGTGCGACTACCACTGGCACGTGCCCGCCCAGGAGCGGATCCGCCAGGTGCTCGACGAGGGCACGTTCGAAGAGTGGGACGCCGAGCTGGAGCCGACCGATCCCCTCGATTTCGTCGACAAGAGGCCCTACTCCGAGCGGCTGGTAAGCGAGCAGGAGCGAACCGGCCTGCGCGACGCCGCCGTGGTGGGCACCGGCATGATCCGCGCACGCCGCGTCGCCTTCGGCGTGACCGACTCGTCGTTCATCATGGGCAGCATGGGCTCCGTGGTCGGCGAGAAGCTTACCCGCACCATCGAGCGGGCCACCGAGCAGCAGTTGCCCCTGATCATCATCTCCGGCTCCGGCGGCGGCGCCCGGATGCACGAAGGCATGCTCTCGCTGATGCAGATGGCCAAGGTCTCCGCCGCGTTGGCCCGATTCGATCAGGCCGGCGGATTGTTCATTTCCGTGCTCACCAACCCGACCATGGGCGGCGTGGCCGCCAGCTTCGCGGCCCTGGGCGACCTGGTCTTCGCCGAGCCCAAGGCCCTGATCGGATTCGCCGGGCCGCGCACCATCAAGGCCACCATCCGCATCGAGCTGCCCAAGGGCTTCCAGACCAGTGAGTTCCTCCTCGAGCACGGCTTCGTCGATCGCATCGTGCGCCGGCAGGATCTCAAGAGCGAAATCGCCCGAACGATCGACTACTGCGGCAAGTAGCCCCCGGCTTGTCAAACGGGAACGGCCCGGCTAGACTTGACTCCAGCCCGGTCGGCTCACCCCCGCGCGCGACCGGCCCCAAAACGGTATTCGTATCGAACCGGACGCGCCCCATGGGCTTTCTCGGCCAGCTCACCTCCCTCCTCTCCGGCAGACTCGACGTCCACTCGCGATTCGACCTGGAGCGCAAAGCGATCTCCGGGACGATGTCGAAGTTCTACATGGCCCGCGATCGCCGGTCGGGTAAGATCGTGGGGCTGAAGATCCTCGACCCGGAGAAGACCCGGGCCTTCGAGTCCCGGTTCCAAGGGCTCAAGAAGCCGAGTGAGGGCCAGATCGCCGTCCGCTTCGACCACCCGTACATCGTCCGAACCTTCGAGCACGGCCGGACGACCGACGGAGCCCCGTACCTGGTGATGGAGTTTTTGGAGGGGCCGGGCATGAACTCGGTGCTGGTGGCCCGCGACGACGAGCTGCTCGACGGCCGCCGCGTCCGGTTCCTCCGCCAGGCGGCCGAGGCCCTGCTGGTCGTCCACAAGGCCGGCTTCATCCACCGCGACGTCTGCCCCCGAAACCTCATCCTCACCGGCGACCGCCAAACCGTGAAGCTGACCGACTTCGGCCTGACGGTGCCGGCCACCGAGCCGTTCACGCGGCCGGGCAAGCGCGTTGGCACGCCCGACTACATGGCCCCCGAGGTCGCGCGCCGGTATCGCACCGACAAGCGCCTCGACGTCTTCGCGTTCGGCGCCACGGCGTACGAGATCTGCACGTACGAGCTTCCCTGGCGCCGTGGTGTGACCGGCGCGGCCGCCATGACCCACGACCAGCCGCCGGTCGACGTCCGCGAGCACCGGCCCGGGATCAACCGCCAACTGGCCGAAGCGATCCACGCCTGCATCGAGCCCGACCTGGACAAGCGCTGCCCCTCGATGGAGCAGTTTCTGGCGGCGATCCGCAGCGTCAAGCACGAGGACGCGAAGTGACCGGTTCCCCTACCGCAAGTTGCGTCGTGTGGGGCGTGCCGCGGTCGTCGCACGCCCGATTCGTCGCCGACCTCTGGGCACACCGGGCCGCGTACCTCGCGGGCTATTTTGGAACCGTCGTTCTCTGGAACTGGATCGTCCGGCAGCGCCAGCGCCTGGCCGCCGAGGGAGGGCAGAGCGGGTATAATGTCAGCGACGTTCTTTCCGGTGCCGACGCAAATCAGGTTGCTGCAGACAAAGGGACACGGTGAAACAAGCTTCGACGACGATCCTCGTTCTGCTGATGCTGCTGCCGGCGATTGGATTCGGTCTCGCCAGTCCGCTTCGGGCAGAGCAACGCGCGTGGCCCGTGCCGGCCGACGCGGCGGGCCTGCCGGCCACTTGCCGGCGCCCCGGGTCGGCCCGGGGCGACGTGGTCCTGCCCTACGTGATCGGCAAGATCCCGCTGGGCGACGTCTCCTACTACGCCAAGGCCGGCGGCCAGCCCGACACGGTCGTCCGCTTCTCACCCGACGGGCGGCGGTTGGCGATCGGCACGTTCCTGGGACGCATCGCGGTCCGCGACGTCTACGCCGGCCGCGCGATCTGGGACCGCCGGATCGCCGAGGGGATCGTCAAGCAGGTCGATTTCTCGCCCGACGGGGGCCGCGTCTATTTCGGCGAGCAGAGCGTCGACGGGTTTCTGTACGCGGCGGATGCCGGCTCGGGCAAGATCCTGTGGCAACGGCGCCTGGCCGACGACCTGGGCACCAGCCCCCCGCCCCTCAAAGACTCGCTCTACGGCATCTATCAACTCCCCGCCTGCTTCCGCCTCAAGACGCTCGCCGACGGCGACCTCGTCGTGCTGGGCATCCACTGCTGGGGCGATCACACGAAGACCGAGGCGATGACCCGCTTGTGCCGCGTCTATCGCTTCTCGCCCGACGGGACGATCCGCTGGGCCTTTCCCGCCGACGGGCCCATGCCCTTAGGGCTGATCCACATGGACGTCGACCGCACCGGAAGGCGCGTGGCCGTGCTGGCCGCGTCCACCGCGGGCAACACGCCGAGCGATTGTCCGTTCCGGCCCGGGACGGTCTACGTGCTCGACGGCCGCACGGGCAAGCTGGTTGGCGCACACACCTTCGAGCCCCTCAAACCGCACTTCGAGCAGGTGGAGTTTTGGCAGTCGGTTTCCGTGGGGCCGCAGGGCAAGCTCGCCTCGCTCGGCCTGCACGACGGGCGCACGTTCCTCGTCGATCTCGACACGGTTGAGCCCGGCAAGGTCTTCACGTTCGGAGCCCCGATCACGATCAGCGGCGTGCCGGTCAGCGCCCGATCCACCTTCACCCATCTTGCCCCGGATCGGATGGCCTACTTCCAGACGGCCAACTCGACCGTGCCGTACGTGGGGCGAAGGCAGCACGTGGTCGCTCCGCCGGGGCCGCATCCCTGGGCGAACACGATCCACGCCGTGGGGCCCGATGGCCGCGTCCGGTGGCGCTACCGCAGCGGCCACGAGTACCAGGGTTTCCGCACAAGCGCCGACGGGCGATGGCTTCTTACCTCGGTGAACCGGGACGACGAGCGACAGGGGCGCGACTCGGGCGCGATGCTCTTCGACACGCACCGACCCGGCGGCGGCTCGGCCAAGCTCGTCTACTACTACCAGGTCGAGGGCCTCACCTTCTTCCACGCCGACCTCGCCCCCGACGGCTCCGCCCTGGCCGTCGTCGAAGTCCCCTACCAGGACCCCAAGACCGGCATGCTCGTCGGGTCGTACCAGGTACACGTGGTGCGCTGAGCGCGACAAGGAGAAGCCTGCACCGTCGGGTGCCACCGGCGTCTCGCCAGTGCACGGGCAAGATGCCCGTGGCGCCCTGTCGCTTTCCTTCCTCTTCGCGCCTTGGCGCCTTGGCGAGCGACTTCCCGCACCCGCGCCACCACCCGACGCTTCGTCCTGAGGAAAAACTGGCGGAGTGCGCAGGGTGGGTCGAGGAACGAGACCCACGCAGAAGCTCCGCAAGACTCACGCGGCGGGATGCGGGCCGGCGGCGACGAGCTTCTTCCGGGCAGCGTCCACGGTGAGGTTCAGGCCCTCCAACGTGCGCGCACCCAAGAGCAGCAAATCGCCCGGCTCGGCAAACACGACCTCGTCGATGGTGAAGTGCCTCTCGACCCGAAGGATCGCAAACCCGACGCTTCGAGTCACGACCTCCCCGTTCGCCATGACGAACGGGATGTCCTTCTTCTCCCGGCCGACGCCGATCTTCTCGAGCTTCGCGGCCGGGATCCACGTGTGCTCACTGCCCGTGTCTACGAGCAGCTTCGATATCCTGACGGACCTCGATCGATCGACGTGGTTCTCGACGCGGCAGGGTACGTGGAAGGTGCCCATGGCTTTATCCTCTGTTGCGCACATAGTCAGCCTATCCCTGTTACAGTATGCATCAGGGACAGGCTCACCTACTTGTCTGAGTCAATTGGCCGCATCTGAAGGCGTGTTCCTGAAGACCAAGTTCTGCCCCTGATGCTCGTTGCGATAGGCCCGTTCCGCAGTCTGGACCCATGCCATGTTACGGTCGTGGGCCACGCGCTTCAAATCGTCTTGTCCGAAGAACGGCACAGTCAAGTAGACGGATGCGTACGAGGCGTCCTCGTCAATCCAAGTCTCTCCAGGCCGACGTGAGAGGTCTGATTCCCCGGGCGGAAATATCCATGCCTTGTCAAGTACAAGGATCGGTCCGGCGTTCTTGAAACCGACTCGCACGGTCCTACTCTGCTGGCACATAGGGAGACCCCTTTGTACGAGAGGAATCACGAGAGCGCAGGTCGGCAGCACACTCCACCAAGCACAGCTTAGCACTTGGGTGCAGACAAGGCAAGGGTCACCGGGCTAGCCGCAAGTCGATTCGCCTCGCTGTGACGATCCGCACCGGCACGTCAATCTTCGCTCGCTTCCCTCGCGCGGTCGTGAGCGTGTAAGTGCCGGGTTGCCACGCAACGAGTGCGGCTCCGGATTGTGCCCCGGTCGACTGGGGGCTGGCGCCGACGTGCCGTCGGCGGCTAAACGTGGGGGGGCTGGCGCCGACGTGCCGTCGGCGGCTAAACGTGGTGAGTTCCGCCGATGGCAGCTCGCCGACGGGGCCGGGAGCCGTTCGGTCGCGGTGGTCCCCGCCGGTCCGACAAGCGTCCAAAACAAGACGCCGGCAGTCCATACCAACCCGAAGCGCAAGCGAGGGGCAACCTTCTCCCGTGTTCTTCCCTCGCTCGCGAGTCCGATTCCTGTCGCAGCTTGTATGGAACGAGGCCCGAATCAACCCGCCGGAGGGTTGCCACGGACGACCGCAGAGATTATCAATGGCCCCAAGCACGATTTCGCGCTCCCTCGGCGAGCGCACGAGGCATCGTGCCTCACTCCGGCACAACGGGCGTCCGATATGATGAACACCTTGAGCTGGATCGATTGGACGATCTTCACCGGCTACCTGGCCGTGGTATTCGCGCTGGGCATCTCGTTCATGCGGGGGCAGCGAACGAGCGAGGACTATTTCCTCGGCGGGCGCAAGATGAGCTGGTGGGCCGTGGGGGTGTCGCTGTTCGCCACGGCGTTCAGCTCGATCTCCTTCGTGGCCTATCCGCGCGAGGCGGCCTACCAGGGCTTTCACTTCTTCGTGGCCATCCTGTTCATCCCCCTGGTGATCACGCCGCTTCTGTGGTGGCTGTTCGTACCCATGTACGTGCGCCTGGGGGTGACGAGCGTGTACGAGTACCTCGAGCTGCGGTTCAACCGGCCGATCCGGCTGCTGGGTACACTCCTGTTCGCCTGCTACGCCATCGGCTGGATGGGGAGCATGCTCTACGCCGTGGGCCTCATCGTCCAGGCGGTGCTCGGATTGACGGAGATCCAGCTCACCTGGACGCTCGTCGCCGTCGGCCTGTTCGCCATGCTGTACACCGTGCTGGGCGGCATCCAGGCGGTCATCTGGACCGACGTGCTCCAGACGTTCACGCTGGGCGGCGGGATGCTCGTCGTCTTCTTCCTGGCCCTGGGGCAGGTCGACGGGGGCTGGGCTGCCGTGGTCCAGCTCGGCACGGAGCACGGGCGGTTCGAGATGTTCAACATGGAGCTCGATCTGGCCGAGCGGAGCACGTTTTACTCGGCCTGCGCGTTCGGACTGTTCATGTACCTGCCCGGCTACACCACCTCGCAGGTGACCGCCCAGCGATACGTGTGCATGCCGAGCCTGGCCCACGCCCGGCGGGCGCTGGCCATCCACGCCGTGACGATCACCCTGGTCTGCCTGCTGTTCTTCCTCGTCGGGGCGACGCTGTTCGCCTACTACCAGCAGCACGGCGGGATGCCCGACCTGCCGGCCAACAAGCAGGACCAGATCATGCCGCTGTTCGTGACCACCGCGCTGGGGCAAGTGGGGCTCGTCGGGCTGCTGGTGGCCGGGCTGTTCGCCGCCGCGATGAGCACCGTCGACAGCGGCATCAACAGCCTCACCGCCGTCGTGGTCTACGACTGGCTCTCCGGCCGCGAGCTTCGCGTCGCCTACAGCCGGCTCCTGTGCGGCGTGTTCGGCGTCATGGTGATCGGGGCCGCCCTGGTCGTGCCCTATCTGGCCCCGAACGTGATCGGGATGATCACCACGATCGCCAGCACGTTCCTCGGGCTGCTGTTGGGCCTCTATCTGCTGGGCCTGCTGGTGCCGCGAGCCAACGCCGCCGGCGCCCTGATCGGACTGCTCGCCGGGGCAGCCACCTTGGGCGCGGTGATTCTCTGGACCCACGTGCCGCACTGGTGGTATGGGGCGTTTGCGTGCTTCCCCGTGTTTCTCGTCGGCTGGCTGGCGAGCTACGGCTTCGATCCGCCGCGCCCGGAACAGATGCGGGGCGTCGCGTATCGTTCGTCTTCTATCGACCCGTTGGGATCGCCCAAGGAATAACCGTCGCGAAGGGCCTTGTCGACCAGTCCTACCAGAAGGAGACGATATTTGACACGATGAACACGATGTTCAGGATAAGGACCGGGGCAACTGACGTTCGTTCGTTGAATCGAGCTGACAGCGTGTCCATCGTTTCCCCAACAGAAGCTCTCCTGAACCGTTCATCGCGAAATCATCCCGTCGATCCCGTTCATCCTGTCCGATTAAACCGATCCTCGGCCGCGTCGCCTGATCCGTGACGGGCCCATTCGACGCACCGAACAAGCGAGCTTTCCATGCGAGTCCCCCGACGAAAACCGCGAACGGCCCGGGTCGGCGTCTTCGGCGTAGGCCACTACAACTACTGGCCGCAGTTCGAGGGCCTTCTGGACGAGATGTATCGCAAGATCGAGGTCTTTGCCCGCAAGGTCGAAGCCCACGACGTGACCGTCGCCAACTTCGGGATGGTCGACGACGCCCAGGGGGCCTACGCCCTGTTGCCCAAGCTCAAGGCGGCCCACCTCGACCTGGTCTTTTGCGACATGGTCACCTACGCCACCAGCTCCACGTTCGGCATCCTCATCCGCGAGCTGGACGTACCCATCGTGCTGGTGGCCTTGCAGCCGCGGAAGGCCCTCGACTACTCGAAGGCGTCGACCTACATGCAGCTTGCCAATGACGACCTCTGTAGCGTGCCCGAGTTCACCGGCGTGGCCGTGCGCATGGGCAAGAAGCCGCCGCCGGTCATCCTGGGCACGCTC
Organism: uncultured Planctomycetaceae bacterium; assembly: GCA_964505295.1. Taxonomy (GTDB): domain Bacteria; phylum Planctomycetota; class Planctomycetia; order Pirellulales; family Thermoguttaceae; genus DATKZH01. Next base: position 3,644 of record CAZDHR010000015.1, on the reverse strand, counting down.
GACGACGACCCGATCGCCGAGGCCGAGATCGCCGAGTGGTGCAACATCGCCAAGGTGCTGCACGATCTGAAGGGCGCCCGGATCGGGCATTTCGGCCACGTGCTCGAGTCGATGCTCGACATGCACAGCGATCCCACGGCGTTCACCGCCGCGTTCGGCTGCCATATCGTCGAGACCGAACCCGACGACCTCTTGCGCCTGGAGCGGACCGTCACCGACGACGAGATCGACGCCAAGAAGACCGCGATCCTCGGGATGTTCGACACGCCCGATCCCGGGTCCGACCCGATCACGCGCAAGCTGACCGAGGAGGATCTCGCGGTGGCCGCACGCGCGGCCGTTGCGCTCGATAAGTTCGTCGACGAGAAGGAGCTGGACGGCCTGGCCTATTACTACGAGGCCGAAGAGGGGAGCCCGATGCGCCGGCTGGTGACGAACCTGATCGTGGGCAACTCGCTGCTGACGGCCGCCGGCTTCCCCATGTGCGGCGAGTCGGACCTGAAGACGTGCATCGCCATGTTGATCGAGGACCGGCTCGACGTCGGCGGCAGTTTCGCCGAGTTCCACCCGATCGACTTCAACGAGGGCTTCGTCCTGGTCGGCCACGACGGCCCGCACCACGTCAACATCGCCGAGGGTAAGCCCGTCCTGCGAAGCCTGCTCAAGTACCACGGCAAGCCCGGCTCCGGGGCGAGCGTCGAGTTCAAGATCAAGGAAGGCCCGATCACGATGCTCAGCATCAGCTCGACGTACGAGGGCCGGTTCAAGTTCGTGCTGGCCGAGGGCGAGTCGGTCCACGGGCCGATTCCCCCCACCGGCAACACGAACACCCGGGGCTTCTTCCAGCCCGACGTCCGCACCTTCCTCACGCGCTGGGTCGCCGAAGGCCCCACGCACCACTTCGCCCTCGGCGTGGGCCATCACGCGGGCACGATCGCGAAGATCGCCGACGTGCTGGGGATTCAGAGCGTGATCGTGGCACAAGGCGCACCGTGACGCGTTGCCATCCTCTCCGGTTTGGCGTCACCGTACGGACGTCAACCAGGTTGCAGGTCTGCGCAACATAGGGCCTGTGGGCAAGCCGCACAGGTGGGCGGGTGGCGCGCAAGAAGCCATCTTTCCCGGCAGGCGAGTGGCCCGTGCGAACCGCGATTCGGCCTCCGTTCCCGTTGACCCAGTTTCTGCGAAGAGCTAAGTTGTTGCCTGAAGACGACACGACGTTTCGTCACAAAACGCTCTCTTCCTCTGTATCACGGAGGGTACGATGGGACGCCCCACGCTCACACACGAATCCCGGTGCCTCCTGATCCTCGCCGGCGGGGTTCTCGAATGGCGCATTGAGGACCGCGCTCGAACGATTGCTGCGAATCGGTCAGCCGATAAGATTCTCCCGGAAGACGTGGAGAAAGCGACCGCAGAATTCTTCACGGAAGAGCTTTCCGATCTTCCGCGTCTCGTTCAAGAGGCCATGAACAAGTCGCGGTATCGTTCCAGCAAGGCGGCCTGACGGATCATGCCTGGGTCCCCCAGCGAGCTCCGACAAGACGATAGGTTCCTTTACCTTCAGGCGGTCTTTGCAGACACCGCCGAGTGGCTGTTCGGACGATTCCGGTTCGACGGACTCGATTCCGACGCAACCCTTAACGAGGTTCTTGCACGCTTCCAGAGGGTCGTCCAATCCGCGAGTGGCCCTGCCTTTGACGACGACGGTTTCATTCCGCCGATCCAAGTCTGTACGGAAGCCGAAGTCGCGCGGTGGTTCGGGTCCAGCGATCAGCGTCAGAGACTACTCGATCGAATCCACAATTGGATCAGTCTGGCAAGGGCCGTCAGAGCTAGACGCCTTCTTCTCGACGGCAGCTTCGTCACCGCGAAGAAGAGACCCGGCGACGTGGATGCCGTTGTTCTGCTGCCCGAGGACTTCCGCGATCAGCTTCGAGCCGGTTATCCCAAGGCCGTTCAGCTCTACAACGTTTTCTACACCCGTGAGCCGAAGGAACTGTTTGCTGCAGAAGACGAAGAGGACTGGTGGGGATGGTTCGGTTTCTTCAGCCGGACACGGGAAGCAAATGGTCGCTACAAGGGATTGATTGAGGTGGAGCTTTGATCTCTTCCGAGACGGAATACCACAAGGCCCGTGAAGAGCTTGAGCATCTGACTCGCTGGCTCTCACGGCTCGAGAACGAGGAAGTAACGGCGAGCAAGGGTCTTACAACCGCCAGCATCCGCAAGATGATTTCCCGAGTTCAAGAGGAGCTCGCCGAATACGAAGCCAGGGGCGTCTCGACTCCGCCGGTTTCAGAAGAAAGGACTGAACCGGACGATGAGGGTGTTGAGCGACAAGACTGAGAACACCCTTTCTGCACGTGGCCGTCCTCAGCATCTCTGGGGCGGAAACGCCGTGCGACCGGCTTGCTGCGGCGGCCGTGCGACGCGTCTAGGCCGATTGCCCTCTTCTCCCGATTCGGCGATGCCTGTGGTAAACTGCGCTTGACGCAACCACCTTCGATTCAGAAGATTGCGGCTTCCATGCCCGCCGATCGAGGAGGAACTCCCATGACCCAGAAAGCCCTCATTACCGGGATCACCGGCCAGGACGGGGCCTACCTGGCCGAGCAGTTGCTCGACAAGGGCTACGAGGTCCACGGGATGGTCCGCCGGTCGAGCACGGAGAACTTCGAGCGCATAAACCATCTGAGGGATAAGGTCATCCTCCATCAGGCGGATCTGTTGGACCAACTGTCCATCGTCAACCTGATTCAGACGGTTCGGCCGCGGGAGGTCTACAACCTGGGGGCCCAAAGCTTCGTTCCGACGAGCTGGTTGCAGCCCCTTCTGACGGGGGAGTTCACCGCCTTAGGGGTGACTCGGATGCTCGAAGCCGTCCGGCTGGTCGATCCTGAGATACGCTTTTATCAGGCGAGCTCCAGCGAGATGTTTGGGGCGGTCAAGGAGGAGCCGCAGAACGAGCACACGCCGTTCTGGCCCCGCAGCCCTTACGGGGTGGCCAAGGTCTACGGACACTGGATCACGGTCAACTACCGGGAAAGCTACGGGATCTTCGCCTGCTCGGGGATCCTGTTCAACCATGAGTCGCCCCGGCGGGGTAAGGAGTTCGTCACCCGAAAGATCACCGACGCCGTCGCCCGAATCAAGCTCGGCGTGCAGGACAACCTGCGGCTGGGGAACCTGGGCGCGAAGCGGGACTGGGGTTTTGCGGGCGATTACGTCAGAGCGATGTGGCTGATGCTCCAACAGGAGCAACCGGACGACTACGTGGTGGCCACGGGCGAGCAGCACTCGGTCCGCGAGCTGGTGGATCTGGCCTTCGGGTGTGTGGATTTGGACTGGGAAAAGTACGTGGAGGTGGACAAGAAGCTGATGCGTCCGGCCGAGGTGTACACGCTCTGCGGCGACGCGGCGAAGGCCCGGGCCCGACTGGGCTGGGAGCCGACGGTCACGTTTGCGGAGCTGGTCCGGATGATGGTCGACGCCGACCTGGAGCGGGTCCAACGCGAGATCGCCGGGGCCGCCTTTCGGCCTTCGTGAGCGGCCGGCGGGGCGGATGGGAGTTGAGGGTTTAGGGTTGAGGGTTGAGAGTTTATGAATAAGGGATGAGCGCGGGCCGCGATGAAATGCCTTAG
>CAZDHR010000014.1:0-37551 GCA_964505295.1 uncultured Planctomycetaceae bacterium | reverse complement strand
GGAGGCGGAGCCGGGTTCGCGTGCGTGCAAGCACGCACCCTGCGGCCTTCCCTCTCCCGCCTGCGGGAGAGGGGTTGGGGGTGAGGGCGGCATGGTTGCGTGAGGGCCTCCAGGCATGCGTAGGGTGGGTCGAGGAACGAGACCCACACGTTTCATCGCATCCTGGTCCCGTGGGTCTCGTTCCTCGACCCATCCTACCACTACTTTGAGTCCTCCGTTGAGCTTTGAACACGTCCGAAGCCCGATTGACGTTTCTCGATCCTGGGCTTGGCCCCCGATTGACGTTCCTCGATCCTCATAGCGATCAATCACCCTCCAACGCCCCCAGCCCGTGAGGCGTGAAGAAGATCATCTGGGCAAGGTTCTTGCCGAAGTGGTGGCCGTCGCCCTCGGGGATCGCCGCGCGGATGCCTTCGCGGAGGATGCGCAGATGCTCCTGGTTGCCCGTTTGGGCGATCTCGTAGGCCATGGCCTCGGTCGAGAGCATGAATAGGCAGTAGGGCGTTTTGGACGAGAGCGGGCAGGCCGTGTAGCGGAACGTCTTGACGTCCTCCTGCCAGCACTCGCGGATCATCTGATCGATGCCCACCGTGATCGCCCGGAGCACCTCGGGGTCGCCGGTGACGCGGTGGTAGCGGGCCAAGGCACAGAGCGTCAGGCCTTCCATGAACGGGACGTTGCCCTGGCAGCGCTGGTCGCGGTACTTCGTTTGACGCTCTTCCTGCGTGCTTCCCTCCGGGTGGAGGCAGTGGTCGCCGGCCAGGCGGACGACCCAGCCCCGCTCCCAGTCGATGTTCTCGCGGAGCACCTCCCAGTTCTTGTGGGCCGCCTGGAGGTACTTCTCGTCGCCGGTGGCGTCGTAGGCGGCCAACACGAGGATCATCGGCCAGCCCAGCGCGCGGATGTGCGTGCCGTAGCGGGTGGGCATGTGGCTTGCCATGGCGTCGGCGATCTGGAGCGAGACCTCCAGGGCACGGCGGTCGCCCGTCAGGTAGTAGTAGTCCAGGTCGCCGGAGACCCAGACGTGGCCGAAGTTGGTGCTGTGGCCCATGTGGTACGTGCGACTGACCGGCAGCGGCGAGTCCTCATAGTATCCGCCCGTGTGGTTGAGGCAATGGAGCCAGACGTCGCCCACTCGGGGCGGATCGCCCCACGGGTTCTTCAGGTGCGGATTGACGGCGTGGACTACGTCGACGTCGATATGGTGGCGCGCCGCCTGTTCGGCGCGAAGGTAGAACCGCCGGTCGCCCGTGCGGAGATACTGCAAGAACAGCCCGTGGGCCAGGTCGTACTCCAGGTTGCCCCAGTTGACGCTTCGCTCGCCGTACCAGTCGCCGTAGTTGAGCATGCCGTACTCGCGGATCTCGTCGCGGCGTTTGAGGTGGGCTTCCAGGGCCCGGTCGAGCCAGGCGTCGTAGCCGGCGTACTTCTCGGGATCGGCGGGCGGGAACTCGCCGGCGGCCTTGGTTTGGCTCACGTAGGCCGGCTCGCAGACGGCCAGGAGCGGGTCCTCGGCAGCTTGGAAGAACTGCGAGAGCTTGTCGGCGTCGGGCTTGCCGGGGAAGTAATTCACCCAGAACTCGTGGGTCTTGGCCACGCCGACCTTGAAGGTGTGCAGACCGTCGCGGAGGGCGTAGTAGAGCTTGTTTTCCTCTTCGAGCGGCTTGCCGTCGTAGAGGCCCTGGGGCAATTCCGGGCAAAGCTCCAGCCCGACATAGCCGTCGCCCGTGTCGCAGTCGATCGCCTTGGGCCAGTTCTGCCAGAACTCGCGCAGGCCGATGGCCAGTCCGCCCCGATCGGAGCCGACGGCGGCCCACCCGCGAGCGTGCCGGCCCGCCGGTTCCCCATCGAGTAGGTACCGGCTCTCATCGACCTGGAACAAGCGGCCTTCGGCGACCGGCTTGCCATTCAGAAGGCAGGTCTTGGTGTCCAGGTCCCTGCCGGCCCAGAAGCGGAGCTCGAGCCGCTTGATCTTGGCCATCAACTCGTCCTGGTGATCGTTGATGAACGTGTAGAACACGCGAATCCACGGTTGGCCGCGCCAGGCATGAACACGCGCAACGTACCGGAACATCGGATCCGGGCCGTGATGTCCGGTGATCCGCAGGCAGGCTCGCACCGGCCCGGCCTGTTCGATCGTGATCTCCGCTCCTCGTTCCGACGCCAAATGGTCCCGCCCACGATCATCCACGAGCCAGACGCCGTCGGCGACGCAATTGAGCGTGAGGCGCTGGTCCGACTCTTGGCCGTCGGCCTCGCCCGTCAGCCATGCTTCGCCCTGGGGAAAGAACCGCTTCGGACGGTACTCCAACCGGACGGGCCCGGTCTCGAGCGTCACGCGGCCGTCGGATTGGCGTTCGACCCGCACCGGCTTCTCGATCTGGCCTCGGCGAACGCCCGGACCGAAGCGGAGTGAAAAGGTCTTCTGCTGGGCGGCCCCCAGGTCGACTTGGAAGTCGAGCAGCAGCCAGCGGACCGAGCCGTCGGGCCACCGGGCAAGGACTTCGGTCTGAAGCGGGATTTCGGTGCCGTCGGCCGTAAAGAGGGCGCAGGCTTGCGGGGCATCGAGGGCGCCCTCGGCAAGCGGGATTCCCGAGGTGACCGGCCAGCCCTGGCGCTGGACGCCGCTCGGCTCTTCGACGGTGAGGTTCACCGTCCCGGCGGCGGCTGGCAACGCGAGGGCCAACAACACCGTCCCGACAAACACGAAGCATCGCATCGCTGAGCCCTCCTTCCGGGAAGCGTTTCCACAACGTCCAGGCAATCATCGTAGCGGAAACCGGCCGCCGTTTCCATCGGGCGCCACGTTCGCCGAATCGTGACAATCCTATGGCTCGCCGACCTGGCATTCATCCCGAAGGAAGGGTTCCCGGAAGAAAGGGGGGATTCTACTTTTGCCGGCCAACCCCGTTCAGGATTCGCCCTTCCTTGCTCCCGGAGGAGCAGAATGTGCCCGTTTTCGAGGGGAGCCAGAAGTAGAACGCCCCTTTTCTCTGCTACATCTGGTCGGCCATCGCGTCGAACTCGTCGACGGGCATGGCGGCCGCCGTGAAGAACGAGATGTCGGTCAGCCGTTTCAAGGCGATCGAGGCCTGCATCGCCTCCGCCATCCGCGGCAGCTCGGCGATGATTACCAGGTCGTACTCGCCCAGCAGAACGTAGATGTCCTTGACCTTGCCTCCCAGCTTCTCGATCGCCTCTCGGGCCTTCTCCGTCCGCTCGGCACTGATTCGCTTGGCCGCCTCCGACGAGTACTTGCCGAACATGAAGAACGTCGCCATGCGTACCTCCTTCCCGTACGGGCGTGGTCGGCCGATGCTTCGCCCTGGATGCGCGAAGCAAGCAGCAGTCCAGTCACACGGGGCCGGGGTCCCGCGCAACAGTCCGGCGGACTGTAGCCCGACCCGTCCCCCTTCCACCATATCCCAAACCGCCCGCCCACGAAAGCCCCTCGAAGCCAGGCTTGCCGATCGGGCGGTCGCAAGAGACAATACGTTGCTGACGAGGTTCCAATCCGCGCCCGCCGCTTCGGGCAACCGGAGGCGGCCATCCAGACGAGGGGAAGCCGATGAAGATCGTCGCTGCCAAGAAAATCCTCCGAGCCAACGACCAGCTCGCCGAGGAGAACCGCGCCCGGTTCCGCGACGCGGGCGTGTTCTGCCTGAACCTCGTCGGCTCGCCCGGCTCGGGGAAAACGACCCTGCTGGAAGGCCTTTTCACGCAGCTTGCCGGCCGCCTGGCCCCGGCGGTCATCGAAGGCGACATCGCCGGCTCGATCGACGCCGAGCGGATCGACGCCTTGGGCGTTCCCGTCGTGCAAATCAACACCGACGGGGCCTGCCACCTCGACGCCAACATGATCGCCGCGGCCATCGGCGACGCCGACTACCGTGCGATCGACCTGGTGGTCATCGAGAACGTCGGCAACCTGGTCTGCACGGCCGGCTTCGATCTCGGCGAGCAGCTCCGCGTCGTCGTGCTCAGCGTGCCCGAGGGCGACGACAAGCTGGCCAAGTACCCGGCCATCTTCCAGGGCTCGCACGCCCTGGTGATCAGCAAGACCGACCTTCTGCCCCACATTCGGTTCGACGTCGATCGCGTCGTGGCCGACATGAAGCGGCTGGTCCCCGCGGCCCCCGTCTTCCAGGTCGCCGCCCTCGCCGGCGACGGCATCCCCCCCCTGGTCGACTGGCTGGCGGAGCAGTGCAAGGGGGCGGCGGGTTAATCGCAAGCGCCGCAGGGCCGGCCGTCAACCCCGCGCCTTCCCCGACGGCAGTGCTACGACGCTGCTTGGCCAGACCTATCGAGCTGCTCAATCCGCGTGATGGGCAGCAAGTCAACGATCGTATGGCGCTCGATGGCTGGATAGCTATCCGGAGGAACCTCCGCGCTCCCATTGGCTTGCAGGCCAATGATCGCGGCACTGCGCGTGACCATCAACATCTCCGGATGACGAATATCGAACGCACTGCCATCCGAAACGCAGATGCGGAACGGGCGGAACGGCTTCGCGTGAAGAGCCCGGACGACTTCGTCGCGTCGCATAGGACCACTCCCTGCGAGGGGACTATCGCGAAAGCACTCCCTTCGATCAACTCCGGCAACCGTTCGGCAGAGCGCTTGCCCGGCGACTGCTTCCCAACGGCGTGCAGCCCATTTGCCGGACCGGCCCAACAGGCCTCCCCATCAGTATGACGCCCGGTAGTCTGCCAGGTCAAGGGCGGCGATTGGTCGGCGGGCGCCTGTTGTGGCACGATCGGCCGCAAGGCTACACCGGATCCGGCAACTGGTACGGCGCCCGCTTGGGACGATCCAGGTACGTGTTGGCCTCGTCGTCGCCGGGGAAGACCTCCTTCTCCGGGTCCCAGCGCAAGGGGCGCCCGAGCCGCCGGGCGATGCCCGAGAGGTGGCAGACGGTGGCGGTGCGGTGGCCGATCTCCACGTCGGCGACGCACTTCTTGCGCGACTTGATGCAGTCGATGAAGTTCTGGAGGTGGTTGTCGCTCTTGTAGAGCCGGACGTCCGAGTCGCCCAGCGGCTCCTGGGAGATGCTGATGGGGACGGTGTTGAACTTGCCCCGGGTCATCACCAGCTCGCCCTTCTCGCCGATGAAGTGCCCGCCGCCCAGCACCCGGCCGTCGGTCTGGAGCTTGACCACCACGCCGTCGGCGTAGCGGAAGCTGACCTGGCTGTTGAACTCGCTGCCGTGGGGCGTGATTTCCACGGGGCCGGTCTCGTCGGTGCCCAGGGCCCATTGGACCATGTCCAGCCCGTGCGCCCCCCAGTTGGTCATCAACCCGCCGGAGTATTCTCGCAATCGCTGCCAGCCGGGGTCGTTGTAGGTGAGATAGACGTGCATGCTGAACGGGCGGGGCTGCGTTTGGCCGCACCAGCGGTCCCAATCGAGCCCTTCGGGGACGGGCTCGGTGGGAAGCTCGTACGCGCTACACGGCTTGGAGCTCTCGTAATTGGTGCAGATCACTTCCTTGATCTTTCCCAGGCGCCCGTTGCGCACGAGCTCGCAGCCTTGCCGGTTGCGGAGATAGGAGCGCTGCTGCGTGCCGGTCTGAAACACTCGCCCGTGCTTGCGCACGGCCTCGACCATCGCCCGGCCTTCGGCGATGGTGAGCGTGAGCGGCTTCTCGCCGTAGACGTCCTTGCCGGCCTGGCAGGCGTGGATGGCGGGCAGGGCGTGCCAGTGGTCGACGGTGGTGACGATCACGGCGTCGACGTCGTTCTGCTCCAGCAGTTCGCGGTAGTCCTGGTGGACGGCGTAGTCGGCGCCCGTCTTGCCGCCCTTGGGGCCGAGCACCTGATCCTCATAGCTCTTGATGTACTCATGGCATTTCTTGGGCCAGACGTCGCTGAAGGCCACGAGTTGGACTTCGCCGGGCAGACTGGGGAGGTTCTTCAGGTCGCCCAGCATTTGGTTGGCCCGGCGGCCCGTGCCGATGAAGGCGATGCCGATCCGGTCGTTTGGGCCGGGGCGTCCGGGCGCGGCCAGCACGCCGGAGGGGAGCACGCGCGGAGCGCCCAGTCCCGCGGCCGCGAGTCCCGCACTCCGGATCAAAAACCGGCGTCGCGACAGTCTTGACAAATGGCTCATGGGCGTTCTCCCTGCAATCAGGCTGGCGTTTGGTGGGACCGGGGAGTAAACGGAAAGGCACGGGGATATCCCGCGTCCGATCGCCGCGCTGGCGCGCCATTATGCGCGGTCGGGCCGGCGGAGGGAAGTCAGCCCGCTAGGAGATGAACAGGTTCTTGCTGGAGAAGTTGGGATCGCTCGTCAGGTGTACGCCCAAACGGCGCAGCCCGGCCTCGTCGCCCGGCGTGGGCATGTGGGTGATGTGCAGGTCGCAGCCCCGGATCTCCTTGAGTTTCTCCATACAGAGCTGCGCGGTCGGGTTGGTGATGGCGCTGATGGCCAGCGCGATCAGGGTCTCTTCCAGGTCGAGGCTGACGGCCTTCATGTTGAGCACGTCCTTCTTCAATCTCCCCACCGATTGGGTGATTGTCGGCGCCAACAGATGAATCGCGTCGGGCACGTGGGCCAGGCGTTTGACGGCGTTGAGCATCAGGGCGGACGCGGCGTGCATCAGCGGGCTGTTCCTGCCGGTGACGATCGTGCCGTCTTCCAGCTCGATCGCCGCCCCGCAGTGAATCCCCTCGTGCCCCTTTCCCTCTCGCTCTCCCGCGCGAGCCGCCTGCCGGGCCGGCTCGACCACGCGGCGGTCCTCCGGCACGACGCTGAGGACCTCCATCAGCCGGCCGACGCGCTCGACGGTCGTTTCGTCGACCAGGCCCAGCACGTATTCGCAGGCGGAGCGGAAGTAGCGACGGATGACCTCCTGCCGGGCCGCGTGCCGGACGACCGCGTCGTCGATGATCCCGGAAGCGGCCCGGTTCACCCCCATTTCGGTCGGAGAGCGATAGACCGAGTCCCCGCCGGTAATCCGCTCGAGAATTTTTCTCAGCACGGGAAAGGCCTCGACGTCGCGGTTGTAGTTGACCGTCGTCTGGCCGCACGCCTCGAGGTGGAACGGGTCGATCATGTTCACGTCGCCCAGGTCGGCGGTGGCCGCCTCGTAGGCGACGTTGACCGGGTGACTCAGGGGCAGGCTCCAGATGGGGAAGGTCTCGAACTTGGCGTAGCCGGAGCGGACGCCCTGATGGTGGTCGTGGTACATCTGGTTCAGGCAGGTGGCCAGCTTGCCGCTTCCCGGCCCCGGGCCGGTCACCACCACCAGCGGCTTGCTGGTCGGGACGTGCGGGTTGGCGCCGTAGCCTTCGTCGCTGACGATGCGGCCCACGTCGTTCGGATAGCCCTTGGTGGGCTGGTGCGTGTAGACGTCGACGTCGCGGTGCTGGAGCTTCTTCCGGAACAGCACGGCCCCGGGCTGGTCGTCGAATCGGGTAATGACCACGCCGCGGAAATCCATGCCCCACTCGCGGAAGTCGTCGATCAGCTTCATCGCGTCGGCATCGTACGTGATCCCGAAGTCGGCGCGGACCTTCTTCCGCTCGATGGCCCCCGCGTGGATGCAGAGCAGGATCTCGGCCTGGTCCCGAAGCTCCTTCAACAGCCGCATCTTGACGTTGGGGTCGTAGCCGGGCAGCACCCGAGCCGCGTGACCGTCGAAGACGATCTTCCCGCCGAACTCCAGGTAGAGCTTCTTGTCGGACCGGTCGACCCGTTCGAGAATCGCCGCCGTCTGCTCCTTCAAGTAGTGCTCGTTGTCGAAACCCCTGGCGCTGGACATGTCGCTCGAACGATCCGTTTCGGTCTCCGTCGTGGTCAACGTCGCCTCCTCCTACCGCTTCTTGGCGTCACGCGTCGTCTGGCCCGGGCGGTCCCGCCGTTTCGGCGCGCGGTCCGACCGCCGGTGATTGGTCGTGCCCGGTCGCGCCAGACTCGCCCCACTATAGTGCCGCCGCATCGCTCCTGTCAACGGGCGGATCGGCGGGGGGGCGGAGCGACTTCACTGCCGGATCTTGGCCGAGTAGTCCGGGCTGTCGCTGTGCAGATAGGCGAGCCGATTCACCCGGGCTCGCAGCCGGGCCTGGGCCAGCGAGACGTCGTTCGGAATCAGACCCTTATCGTGAAGCAGCTCGTCGAAGTGGCCCGGAAAGACGACCTGGTGATTGTACGGCAGCTTCCGCGTGCCCAGGCGGTTGACGTGGCGGACGATGTTCGTCGTGCAGTTGTTCGTGAACGTGTTGTAGAACTCGGGCCGGTTGGCCAACTGGTTGGCCCGCCGCATCACGTCGACGAACATCGCCCGGGCTTCCTCCCGCGTCAGTCGCGAGCGGTAAACGTACACGCCGTTCAAATAGACGTCGGTGCACTGCTTGATCAGGTCCCGCTCGTCGCCGATCACGTACATCAGCTCGAACTGGCGAAGCACGCCGTAAAGCGGCATGTACTTCTCGCCCTTCTCCCGGCGAATCTCCACGGAAAGCCCCAGATACTCCTCGCCCTCGAAGCCGAAGCTCAACATCACGTGCGCAAGCCCCGGCGAGGCGAGGAACGGCACCACGATGAAATCGACCGACTTCAGCTTGTCCACGTCGAACGTCTTGTCGTAGTAGCGCACGTCGTAATCGTCGGCCGTCCGGTAGTCGCAGTTGCGGATGTTGTAAACCGTGACCAGGTGGCCGTCGATCTCCGCGTGGGGCAGCCGGGCCATGTCGGGCGCCCAGTCGCGGTCGTTCGATGGCTCGATGGCCTTGGCCACGCGCTCGGCCAGCTCCTCCAGCGGGAGGACGACTTTCTCGACGGGGTCGGGCTCGGCCGGCGGGGCCTCGATCCGGACGACGTTCTCCGCCGCAGCCGCCGACAGCGCTACATCGGCCGACGGCCTCAGCGTGGCGCATCCGAGCACCGCACACGCCAAGAGCCCGAACAGCCCGCAGCGAGCCACGATCAACCAACGGGACCGGAACATCACGACCCACAACGCTCCGCCCAGACCGCCACGCCGCCTCCGAGACCGCCACCCCGGGCGCCGCGCCCGAGCCTCGGGCGGGCCCCCCCGCAGGTGGCAACCTGGCGACTCAAGGGGCGTAGTCTGGAGATTCTGCGCAGAAAAGGAAAGGCTGACCAGACGTCAGACGAGGGAAAACAAGCGTGGGGGCGTTATTAGCGAAAACGGGCGCCTAGGGCAAGGCGACTCGCCAGACGCCGCGGGGCGACTAGCCCGCATCTCTCACCGGTGCGGGGTGGCGCGGCTTTCTTGGGGAGCTGAGGCGGCGGTGAGAGGTCGATGGGGCAGGTTCGTTTGTTGACCGGCGCGCGTTGGAAGCGGCCCGGCGTGGTGCGGTTTCCTCGGGCGGTGAAGGGCCTTCTGCAAAAGGGACTGGCCACGCGCGACCGCTATCAGCAAGCGGTCGTGAGATTTGCGGGCCAGGCGGGACGGACTGTAGGCTGGAGGACGCAGTAGGGTGCCCCGGCCATCTTGCCCGTGCCGTGGCGAGAGGCCAGTGCCTCCCGACCATGCAGGCATCTGCTTTTCCCGCTCAGGAAGTCCGCCGCGCAGGATTCAAGGGATCATGGCCGAGCAGGGGTTTGCCGGCCCCGAAAACCACGCCCCCCGCCAAGCCGCTCGCGCCTACCGCGGCATCGTGCGTCGCCGGAAGCTTGCAAACCGTGCCGGGAGAAGGATAATTGGATGCTGGTTCCCCGAGTAAACCGAAGCGCATCCGAAGAGCGACCTGAAACATAAGGATTCCGCCATGTCGACACTCTCGCGTCGTGAATTCCTGGCCGGGGCGGCCGCTACGGGCGCCACGGCGTTGGCCGGACTTCGCACCCTCGCCGCCCCCAGCGCCCCGAAGGTCGTCCAGGGCACCGACCTGGTCACGCTCGGCAAGAGCAAGATCAAGACGACGGTTCTGGGCATCGGCACCGGCACGCACGGCGGGCGCGAGCAGCGCGATCTGGGCGAGGAGGGGTTCGTCAAGCTCGCCCGGCACGCCTACGACCGGGGCATCCGCTACATCGACACGGCCGACGCATACCGGATGCACCCCTTCGTCCGCGCTGCCCTCAAGGAGCTGCCGCGCGAGGAGATCTTCATCCAGACGAAGACCCGGGCCAAGGACGCCCAGAAGGCCAAGGACGATCTCGAGCGTCTCCGCCGCGAGCTCGACGTCGAGCAGATCGACTCGCTGCTGATGCACTGTATGACCAAGGGGACGTGGCCGACCGACATGCGCCCGGTGATGGACGTGCTGTACGAGGCGAAGCAGAAGGGGATCGTCCGCGCGGTGGGCATCTCCGACCACAGTCTCGACGCGCTGGCCGCCTCGGTCGAGCCCGACTGGCCCGACGTCAACCTAGTGCGGATCAACCCCTTCGACTCGCACATGGACGGCCCCCACGCCGGCGTCGCGGCCCAGATGAAGCAAATACACCAAGAGGGCCGCGGCATCATCGGGATGAAGGTCTACGGCGAGGACGGCCTGGGCACCCGCCAGCGGCGTCTGGAGTCGCTCAAGTACGTCCTCGGCCTCGGCTGCGTCCACGCCTTCACCATCGGCTTCGTCAGCCCGGAGCAGATCGACGAGACCCTCGACCTGATCGAACAGGCGACGGCGTAGCACCCAAAGCAAGTGAGGGAATTCTACTTCTGGCTGCTTTCCCGGTGAAAAGCAGCCGAGTCCCCTTTTTTCCCGTGAGGCCTTCCGCGGGCGCGAGAGGGGGTTAGACTGTCGTCTGTTGTGTTGACTGCCGGCACGAGGCAAGAGCGACCGACCGGGAGCCGTTTTGTCAAGGACCACTACCAACGAAGGGAGAAAAGGGATGAATCATTCACGACGTGCCTTTCTGAGCAAGGGCGGACAGATCGCAGCCACGGGAATGGTGGGCGCTTTGATCCCAGGATGTGCACGATCCGCGGAGGAGAGTGCGCAGCAGCCCCCTGCCCCGAGCCTGGAACCTGCCCCGAGCCAGGAAACGCCGGAGCCTGGAACGCCGGATGAAACGCCGAAAGCCATGGTTGCCGCCTGCGGTCTCTCCTGTATGGCATGTCCGCTGATGAAGGCCGGGACCTGTAAGGGTTGCGCCTCGGGCAAAGAGGCGACCCCCGAAATGCTGGAGATGAAACCCTGCCCGGTTCTCCAGTGCGCGGCGAAGAAGCAGATCGACTACTGCGGCACAGGATGCGAGAAGTTCGCGGAGTGCGAGAAGCTCATCGGCCATCCATACGCCCAGTCGTTCATGGACATGATGAAGAAGCGCATGGGCTCCTCCGCTTAGCTTGGTCCATCGGAAGGGGCTTATGTTTCGAGAAGTGCCCCCCCGGTTCCGAGGAAAAGGGGTCGTTCCACTTCTTCCGCCCCTTCTTCGGTCGGCCGCGGGGGCGAAGCGTGGATTCGAGGCCCTCCCCGGGCGGCCGTTTGGTGTTGCCATCGCTGGGCGCCGAAGGGGGTGCCGCGCGTCACGCTCGCCCGGACCGCGGACAGCTCCGCTTCGGTCAAAGAGATGCTCCGCCAGTTCGCAGCATGGCCACGAGCATATCCCAGGCAGGTCGGACCGTCAATAAGTAGAATGTCCCCTTTTCGTCGCGCGGCGAGGGGGCCGACCATGATCAGGCCAAGCGGAGACTCAACGCGCTGGCCGCGGGCTCGCCTTCCCCATCCCCACGTGCAACTGCTCGCGGAGCGATTGGTTCAGGGATTCACTCTCCGGCTGCTCCGAAACGTTCACGTTCTCGTCGGGGTCGGCCTGGTGATCGTAAAGCATCCGGGCGGCGGGTTTGCCCTGCTTGTCGGTGTACTCGGTGAAGCGGTAGCGGTCGGTGCGGATCGTGTCGCCGGGGCCGTACCGGCCGATGGCCGCTTCCTTCCACGCAAGGCCGGGGTCCTTCATCAGGGGGACGAAGCTCCGGCCGTCGAGGTGCTCGGGCAGGGGCAGCCCGGCCAGTTGGCAGAGTGATGGGTAGATGTCGATGTACTCGACCAGCGCGTCGGTCGACTTGCCCGCGTCGAAGCCCGGGGCCCGCACCAGAAGCGGCACGCGCATCGAGGTCTCGAAACAGCAGTGCTTGCACCAGAGCGTGTGCTCGCCCAGGTTCCAGCCGTGATCGCCCCAGAGGATGACGATCGTCTCGTCGGCGATTCCGAGGCGGTCGAGCTGGTCGAGGAGCTTGCCGATCTGGGCGTCGGTGAAGCTGGTGCAGGCGTAGTAGCCGCGGATCAGCCGGAGGGCCATCTCGTCGGAGACCGGCCCCTTCTTCGGCACGCCCGCATACGCGCGGAGCTCGCCCCAGTTGTGGATCGCCGCGTCGGGGGCGTCTTTGGGCCGGGAGTAGTTGTCCGGCAGCTTGATCTCGTCCTCCGGGTAAAGATCCCAATATTTCTTCGGCGCGAGGAAGGGCAAATGCGGCTTGAAGAACCCGACGGCCAGGAAGAACGGTTCGTCCTTCTCGGCGAGCCGCGCGAGGTCGGCCACGGCACGATCGGCGAGCCGGCCGTCGGCGTAGGCGTTGTCGGGCACGTCGGCCGCTTCGGTCGGCGGTCCCAGGGCACGGCCCCGCTTGGTCTTCTCGCGATTTTCCTTCCACGCCCGCTGGCTCTCGGGCAGCAGGTAGCCCATCCAGGTGTTCTGCGGCAGCCACGGGTTCTCCGACCAGCCGGCCAGGTTGTCCTTGGCGTGATGGAACACCTTGCCCAGCGAGACCGTGTAGTAGCCGTGGTTGCGGAAGTGCGTGTTGAGCGTGGTGATGCCGGCGGCGTCTCGCTCGGCCCAGGTGTCGTAGCCGACGAACCGGTTCCGCGCCGGCCGGATGCCGGTCATCAGGCTCGCCCGCGATGCGCCGCAGACGGGCACGTTGCAGTACGCCCGGCCGAAGCGAAACCCGCCCGCGGCAAGCCGGTCGATGTTGGGCGAGTGCATCTGCGCCTGGCCGTAGCATCCGAGCTGCGGGCGGAGGTCGTCGACGGCGAGGAACAGGACGTTCGGCTTGCGCGGCTCGGCGCCCTCCACGGCCCCAACCGCCGGCGGCAAGAGCAAGGCGACGGCCGCGACAAGTGCCAACAGAACGCGATGATTGGTCGGGTGCGTGCTCATTTTCATTCCCTCCAGCGTGAAGTTGCCTGAACCGGCCATTTTAGCCTCTCGGCCGTTGCAAGCAAACAGGCGCCGCAGGAAACCATCAACGCCAACCCCGTTGCCCCAAGCGATCCGCGGTTTGGGCGGCGGCGAGGCGCCTTTGTGCGAAGCCCTGCGACTGCTACAATCACCGGCTCGCCGGGTGCATGCTTGCACGCACGTTCCCCGTCTTTGTCTGCGTGCGTGCGAGCACGCACCCTACGATCCCGAGGAGATGAATCGATGGCCGAGCTGACCTCCGCGGAGCGGGTGATGCGGGCGCTGCGCCGGGAAGAGCCGGACCGGATCCCGCACTTTGAATGGATCATCGACCACCGCGTGCGCGAGGCGATTCTGCCGGGCTGCTCGATGGAGGAGTTTACCCTGCGCATGGGCCTCGACGCCATCCTCACCGCGCCGGATATCGCCCGGGAGCAGACGGGCGAGAACCGCTGGCGCAACGAATACGGCATCGTGGTCGAGAAGGGCGAGGAGGAGCACGTCGTCGCGGTCGAGGGCCCGATCCGCTCGCTCGACGATCTCAAGAACTACGAGCCGCCGAGTGCGCACGCCCCCGGGCGGTTCGCCAGCCTCGACAAGCTCGTCCGCCGTTACAAGGGCACGCTGGCCATCGGCGTGCATTTGAACGACGTCTTCTCGCTGCCGCGGAACCTGCTGGGCTTCCAGAACTTTCTCCTGGCCCTGGCCGCCGAGCCGGAGTTGGCCCAAGGCGTGGTCGATCTCTCCGTGGAGTTGAACGTCGAGTATGGCAAGGAGTGTGCCCGGCGCGGGGCCGATTTCGTGATGACCGGCGACGATTACGCCTCGACCGAGCGGCCGCTCATGTCGCCGGCCTGTTTCCGCGAGATTCTTTACCCGGGCCTGAAGCGGGTATTCGCCGGGTTCAAGGAAGCGGGCCTGATGACGATCAAGCACAGCGACGGCAACATCCGCCCGCTGTTGGACATGATCCTCGACGCCAAGCCCGACTGCCTCGACCCGATCGACCCGGCCGGCGGGCTCGACATGGGCGAGATGAAACGGCAGTACGGCGATCGGGTCGCCCTGAAAGGCAACGTCGACTGCATCCACACCCTGCCGCGCGGCTCGGTCGAGGACGTCGTGCGCGAGACCAAGGAGGTGGTCCGCAAGGCGGCCCACGGCGGCGGGCTGATCGTCTCTTCCTCCAACAGCATTTTCAGCCAGGTGAAGCCGGGCAACTACCTGGCCATGTGGAACACCATCCGCACCTACGGCACGTACCCCATCCGGCTCGACCCCATGGAAACCAGCGGGGCGGGGCCGGCGTTTGGATGACCGGGGCCGTCGGCCGCTGCGGATTGATTCTCGTGCAGCAGACTGGTAGACTTCAATAGGGAAGGAGCCAGACGGACCATGCGAGTTTATGCAGACACTTCGGTCTTCGGCGGAGTCTTCGACGAGGAGTTCGCCGAGCCCAGTCGGCGTTTCTTCGACCGGGTCAGACAGGGCGCATTGACGTTGGTGGTGTCGCCGCAGGTCTTGCGGGAATTGAGTGGCGCTCCGCAGGCCGTGCGGGACGAATTCGACACGATTCCGGAAGTGTCGCTGGAGACCGTCCCCATGAGCTCGGCCGTGGAGGCTCTCGCAGACGCGTACCTGGCGGCCGGTGTTCTGGGGAGCGGATCCCGAGACGATGCGCTCCACGTGGCGGCCGCAAGCGTGGCCAACGCGGATCTGATCGTCAGTTGGAATTTCAGGCATATCGTGAACTACGGTCGTATCCGCAGGTACGGTGCGGTAAACGTTCTCCACGGTTACCGGCCCATCGAAATACGCAGCCCGGCGGAGTTGGCTTATGACGACGAAACCTAAGACCTTCGACTGTGTGGAAATGAAGCACAAGGCCCAACGAGAGATCATAGCCGAGTGGGAGGCTCGCAAGCACGAGTTTGGCTCATACGAGGAATTCCTCGAAGCGAGCATCCAGCAATCCGAGTGGGGCCGGCGGACCTGGCAGCGGCTCCACCGCGCGAGGCAGTCGACGTGCGATTCAGCCTGATGGGGTTGCTGCTCGCCTTCGCCGTCGTGTGGTCGTCGCTGGCCACGTTCGGCTTCGCCGCGCTCGCCATGGCGGGCGTTCGCTTGGGCCCGACATGAAGTAGAAATAAGCGCGCCTGTCCCCTTTTTGCTCACGCCTCCGTCTTTCGCGGCGCTTCGGAGTATGGTAGAAAAGCGTCGACGCTCGGGCACCTCACCGTGGCCTCCCGTTCGTTGCCGGCATCCTTCAGTATCAACCTGGGAGAATGAAATGACTCAATCCGACAACCCCTCGAAAGCCACCCGTCGACGGTTCCTCAAGCAGAGCGGGGCGGTGGCCGCGGGCACGACGGTGCTCGGCGGCTTGACGCCCGCCGTCCATGCCGGCGAAGACAACACGATCCGCCTGGCGCTGATCGGCTGCGGCGGACGGGGCTCCGGGGCCGTGGGCGACGCGGTGTCCGTTCCCAACGGCGGACCGATCAAGCTCCACGCGATGGCCGATTTGCAGGAAAAGCGGATGAACGCCATCCACAAGGCCCTCAAGGACAAGCTGGGCGACAGCGTTGCCGTCTCGGACGATCGCAAGTTCGTCGGATTCGACGCCTACCGCAAGGCGATCGACATACTCCGGCCCGGCGACGTCGCCATGTGTACAACCCGGGCCTACATCCGGCCGGTCCACGTCGAGTACGCCGTCAAGAAGGGCATCAACGTCTTCATGGAGAAACCTTTCTCGCCCGATCCGGCCGGGCTGAAACGGCTGCTCCGGGCGGGCGAGGAGGCGGAGAAGAAAGGCGTGAAGATCATGGCGGGGCTCCAGTGCCGCCACTCCCCGGCGCGCCAGGCCCTGATCGACAAGATCCGCGAGGGGGCCATGGGCGATATCCCCCTGATTCGCGCCAATCGGCTGGGCGGCGCCGGCTGGCTCCGCGACCAGGGCGACAAGGCCAACGACCTGAGGAGCCAGCTCCAATTCGGCCGGATCCATCTCTACTGGATCGGCTCGGGCCACATGGTCGACTACCTGATCCACCAGATCGACGAGTGCTGCTGGATCAAGGACGCGTGGCCCGTCGCCTGCAACGGCATGGCCGGACGCGTGCCCGGCAGCACGGACTGCGGCCAGAACGTCGACGTCTACTCGATGGAATTCACCTTCGCCGACGGCACCAAGGCGTTCTGCGGCTTCCGCCGGATCAAAGAGACGCGGACCGACTTCGCCACGTACATCCACGGCACGAAGTGCGCCGCGCAGTTCTCCGGCAACATCCACGCCGCCACCGTCCACATGTTCAAGGACCAGCGCATCGAGGAGGGCAACATCGCCTGGACCCCCACCGACGACGCCTTCAGCCCCTGGCAGTACGAATGGAACGACTTCATCGACAGCATCCGTAACGACCGGCCCCACAACGAGGCCCAGCGCGCGGTCTACTCCGACATGACCACGCTGATGGGCCGCGCGGCCTGCCACACCGGGCAAACCGTGACGTGGGACGAGATGATGAAGTCCGACTTCCAGTTCTGCGACTACCTCGACGACCTGGCCGACGACAGCCCCGCCCCGGTCAAGGCCGACGAAAACGGCCGGTTCCCCGTCCCGATCCCCGGCCAGTGGACGGAAATTTGAGGCCCGGCCGGCCTCGCTTCGCGCCGCCTTCCAGGGCGGCAGGGCGGCACGCCCACAACGAACTGATGGGCGTGCTGTCGGGAGGGCCATGCATTGCGGTAGTGCACGGCTCTCCCGACGCGGCTGTGCGCGGGCTATGTGCGTTTCCCAGATCATCTGCCGCCGGATAATGTCGCTGAGAACAGACGAGCCCATCCCAGGACGAGTCACGTTGTTGCGGAGCGCTGCCCCGCCCGACGCACCGAACCCCTACAAGACGATTATGGCAATATCCGCCGTCTGGCTCGCCGTCCCCTTGCTCGTGGCAGGCCTTTGGAGGGCAATGAGGCGAAGGCAGTTCAAGTCGTAGCCGGCGCAAAGCCCGCCGGCACATCCCGCCCGAGCGCCTGATCGTCTCCACCGACTGCGGCTTCGGTCGCCAGGGCTGCAACCGGGAGATCGCCTTCTGGAATCACGTTGCGTCCTTCACCTGCCCGTAGCTCACCGCTATCATGGACGGCAGCGTGATCTGCCGGGCCGGTGCCCCACGGCAGACGCGATTCCAGCCCTCCCCCTGAAGAAAGCGAGGCGAAACATGTGCCGGTGGCGATACGCGGTGATTCTCGGCGGGGCCTGCTCCACACTGACCTTGCTCTTGCCGCAGCTCGCGCAGGCCGAGGTCGTACGCATGGAGATCCACCAGCGCGAGGCGTTCGCCGGGGGACATTCGTTCGGGCGGTCGGGCCCCTACGAGAAGCTGGTCGGCCGGCTGTACCTCGAGGTCGACGCGGACGATCCGGCCAACGGGCGGATCGCGGACCTGGAGCTCGCCCCGCGGAACGCGCGGGGGAGGGTCGAGTGCTGGACCGATTTCTTCCTGCTCGCGCCGGCCGATCCGTCGCGCGGCAACCGGCGCGTGTTGTACGACGTGCATAACCGCGGCAACAAGCTGGCCGTGTGGACGTTCAACGGGGTCGGGGGCAACAACCCGACCACGCTGGCCGACGCCGGCAACGGCTTCCTCATGCGCGAGGGGTATTCCGTCCTATGGACCGGCTGGTGCGGCGACGTGATGCCCGACGGCACCGACCGCCTGCTGGTCGGCCTGCCGGTGGCCCGCGACGGCGGCAAGTCGATCACCGGCAGAATCCACGTGGAGATTTGCGTCGACGAGAAGGCCCGAAGCCGCGCGTTCTTCTGGAGCCCTTGGGGCACGTCGGACGCCTACGCCACGGTGAGTCTCGACGACGCGTCGGCCCGGCTCACCATGCGTCCGCGGCGAACGGAGCCGGCCGTCGAGGTTCCGCGCGACGCCTGGGCGTTCGCCCGATGGGAAAACGGCAAGGTCGTACCCGACCCGAAGAGCCTGTACGTCGAGGAGGGGCTCCGGCCCGGCTGGCTCTACGACCTCGTCTACACGGGCAAGGACCCGCGCGTCGCCGGCCTGGGGCTGGCCGCGATCCGCGACGGCGTATCGTTCTTCCGATACGCGGACGGCGATCGGCAAGGCACTCCGAACCCGCTGGCCGGCGCGATCGAGCGCGCGTACGTGTTCGGCATCTCGCAATCGGGGCGCGTGGTCCACCATTTCGTCTACGACGGGTTCAACACCGACGAAGCGGGGCGCATGGTCTTCGACGGGTGCCTGGCCCACGTGGCCGGGTCGGGCAAGGGGCTTTTCAACCACCGTTTCGGGATGGCCACTCTTTACAGCCTCGCCCACGAAGGCAACCTCAACCCCTCCGAGTTCTTCCCCTTCACCCCGATGCCCGAGAAGGACCCGATCACGGGCCGCCAGGGCGACACGCTCGCCCGGGCACGCGCCCGCGGCCACGTGCCCAAGATGATCTTCACCCAAACGTCGAGCGAGTACTGGGTGCGGGCGGCGTCGCTTTTGCACACCGACGTGGAAGGAAAGCGGGACCTGGAGCTTGACCCCAGCGTTCGCGTCTACCTGGTGTCCGGAGCGCAGCACCTCGGCGCCGGCCCGCCCGACTGCGGCATCTGCCAAAACCCCCGGAACGTGCTCGACGACCGGCCGCCGATCCTGCGGGCGATGCTGGTCGCGTTGGATCGGTGGGTCACGACGGGCGAAGAGCCGCCGGCGAGCCGCTACCCGCGCATCGCCGACGGCACGCTGGTCGATCTGGGGACGTTCCGCGAGTCGTTTCCCAAGATCCCGGGCGTTCGGCTGCCGGGGGCGTACTACCGGCCGTTGCGGCTCGACCCCGGCCCGCGTTGGCTCACCGAGGGCATCGCCGACTACGTGCCGCCGAAAGTGGGGCCGCCGTACCGGACGCTCATCCCGGCTGTCGACGCCGACGGCAACGAGCGGGCCGGGATTCGCCTGCCCGACGTGGCCGTGCCGCTGGGCACGTACACCGGCTGGAACCTCCGCGCCGCCAAGCACGGCGCGGAAGGGGTACTTTGCGGCCTGCACGGCATGCATCTACCCTTCGCCCGCACGGCCGAAGAGCGACGCCGGCAGGGCGACCCTCGTCCGGCGGTGCTCGAGCGGTATCCGACCCGAGAGGTCTATCTCGCCCGGATGACCGAGGCCGCGTTGCAGTTACAGCGTGAAGGGTTTTTGCTGGAGGCCGACGTGGTCGAGATTCTGGATACGGCGTCGCGGCGTCAGCTTTGGGATGAGGTGCACAGAAACGAACCGAGCCCGTAGACCGATTCCCGTAGATCGCCAATCCGAATCCGGGATGACCGACGTTCCGTCAGTCCGAGAGCCGCTTGCGGCTTCGCCCACGTTTTCCTGGTTCCCAAGCTTCAGCTTGGGAACGAGTTGCGACGAGTTGTGAATGACCGCCAGGACCGAGACCGCACGCAGGAGATACCGATGCGACACCAAACAGTCTGGTGTGCAATTGTCGTCATTCTGTTCGGCTGGATGGTGCCGGCGGCTGAGTCGGGCGCGCCGATCCCGCCGTCGCTCGTGCGAAACGGCGACCTGGAACGTGCATCAGGCTGGCACACCGAGGAGGGCACGATCGCCCCGGACGGCAATCCGGGCAAGTGCCTCCACTTCGACGGGTCCGGCGCCGCAAGACAAAACGTCCTCGTCGCCGGCCGGGATCTCACGCTGACCGTGGCCGTCGACGTGCAGGTCGCGGACGTCGTGCCCGAGCAAGGCAAGGGCGGCTACGCCTTCGCCGCCGTCTACCAGACCGACGAGCACGGCAAGCTGGTCGCCTACCACGACTTCGTCCAACGGACCGGCACCAGCCCCTGGGATCGCCAGAGCTACACGTTCTCGGTGCACCCGGACGCAGACTTCGTCTCGCTCCGTTGCGGGCTGTTTCAGGCCAAGGGGATCGCCTGCTTCGACAACTGGACGCTCGTGGTCGGGACCGAGCCGAAGCGGATCGACGAAGTGGAGCCACCGGCCCGACGCTCGCATCGCCCCGGCGGGACGGCCGCCATCCTCCGCGAGCCCGGCATGCCACGCTCGTTCCCGGGCTCTGCGCACAGGTCGCGCGCGGCCTTGTCAAGCGAGGGAGTACCTCACAGCATCGGCGGCGTCCACGCGCTTCACGAACCCCTCGCTTACAAGAACGGGAAGAATCTCCTCAAGCCTCCGTTGACTGATCTTTGAATTCTCGCAAAGCATCCACACGACAAGTGGCTTACCAGCCTTGTCGAGAGCCGTTAGAATTGCCTTTCTCTCCTCGGCAGTCACGAAAGTAGCCGCTGATTTCGACATCCGCGTTGGCGGTGTCGGAGGCGATGCGGCCTTGGGAGCTTCGGGGGTTAGCACGTCCAGAAGGCGATCGACGCCCGCGGGATTGAGCCGAGTCGTGGGTTGGGGCAACCGCCGTTCGCTGGATTCGGCAGCAGTTACTCTTGGCGTTGCGACGGTGGCCTCACTCGCTGTGCTCTCTTCTGACTCCTCCGGAAAGAGTTCTCGTTGCTGGACGATATTTTCCTCTGCGATGTCGACCGTGTGCGCGCCGAGGGCTTCCATGCACTCGCTGCCGGAGACTTCTTCGACCCAATTACGTGGAACCGCTTCGTCGTCCGTGACCGCGTGCGGTTCGATGCCGTGAGCGCGAATGTCCTCGATCAATTCTCCCGCGGCCTTCGACCGGTTTGCATAGAACACGCTGCCGCGAATGCGGATGAATTTCCACCCGCAACGCTCCAACATGCGCTGGCGAGCCATGTCCGCTTCGTATTGGTCAGGGCCGTGCCAAGCATCGCCGTCACACTCAACGGCCAGCCTTCGCTCCCTGTCCTCGACAACCAAATCAATCCTCTTTTCCGCAACTTCATATTGGGGAATGACGCGGAAACCCGCTCGGAGCAATTCTTCCGCGACCTCGCGTTCAAAGTCGCTCTCGTAACGCTGACCGTCTTGATTCGTCGTGCTGGCGTTGGGGTTGTAACAGAAATGGAGCAAGCGGCGGCGCATACAATTCGGGTGCAGGTCACTTTCACGGACGCTGTGAAACATCCATAGTTGGTCACGGGCTCGCGATGCAGCCACGTTGAATCGCTGCCTGAACGACTCGCGGATAAGCGGTGCGGAACGTCCTTCTCCCTCCACGGATGCGACCATGCTAAGGAACACTACATCGCGCTCGTCACCCTGAAAGCTGTATGGTTCGCCGCACAACAACCGCGTCTTCTCGTCCTTGAACGGTTGCGGGCCGATCTTCTCCAAGATCATGGTCTCAATCAGTCGTGCCTGCGCGTGGCCTTGTAGGCAGATGACCCCGAAAGACTTGCCCTTGTACCGCGGGTCATTCAGGGAGTCGATCACCGTCTTTGCCACTGCTGCCGCTTCAGGCCGGTTAATGACATCCTGGGCTGTTCCCTCGCGGTAACCGTCAACCACGAACCGAACCTGTATTGGAGGCAATCGCGACGGTGGGTACTGCCGGAGTGGAATGAGAGGCGTGTCTGTGTAGCAAAGCTCGTTGGAGAAGCGGATGATCTCCGGCATACAACGGAAGTGCTCGCGCAGCGGGATGCGGTTTCCGTATCGCACGGCAGCTTGGTCAAACAGGCTCGTTAAGGGGTCAAGCGTCTCCGAGAAAGGAATGCCGTCCAGATGCTGCTCCATGAGGATTCTGACGTGGCTTCTCTCCACGCCTACGGCCTCCGGCGAAATCTGCTTGTCGTCGCCGACAATGACGCATTGCCTGCCGAGGTATTGGAGAATCAGGCCCTCCGGGCCAGTCTGGCTGGCTTCGTCAACAATCACCACGTCGAAGACTTCCGGTTCTGCTTCGACCTGCTCCGCGACTCGGTACAGGGGCATGATCCAGGCGGGAATGGCATTGCGGCACTGCTGCATGTACTTGCGCGCGTCCCGACGGTACGTTTCGGCGTACTTCCCCGTTCCCTTGCCTATCCTCTTGACCATTTGCTGCCAAGCGGTCAACGCGGCCTGTTGCGTGGGATTGGTCGCTAGCTTCTCCATGCAAAATCTCCACGCTTTCAACGCCACCAAGGTCTGGGTTGTCTGTTGTAGCTGGCGTTCCGTTCGCGCTATCTCGTCGGCAATGTCGGCCGAATGTTCCGCCGAAAAGCGGTCCAGCCACGCCGTGGCCCTTTTCCACGCCCACGCGCTGCCAAACGAGTCAACACTCGCTGCCAGAACCGGCCGCGTTTCGGCGCCCTTGATTGCATCAGCAAGGTTCGGTGCCGATTGCCGAAGCCTCTTGTCAAGGAAAAGGCATCGCTCGGCCAGGCAGCGTTCACGGTGAAGCCCCGCGAGCGCTGCCAGTTTCTCTCGGTATCCCTCCACGTTTCCTTGCTCCGCCGCCACAACGAGGTCGTTCAGGAACGGGTGGGGATTTTCCAAATTCCGGCATTGAGAGACCGTATCTGTGATGCCAGAGAGGGCAGCCTCGGCCTCCTTCACATCCAGCAGGGCAAGTGCCACCTGGGCATTGCGCAGCAAGTTCTCACCCCCATTCGTACCACTGGCTGCCTTTCGACTTGCTTCCGCCTCGCCAACGATCTTCGCGGCGGCGGAGATGAGGTTGTTAAGTCGAAGAATGGCTCTTAGCACATCGCGGCACTGTTCCAGGCAAGCAATGCGATGACGCATGGTGCCCTTGGGCGGCTCGACGATTTGCGTCCATTCCTGCCACGCGCGGTCCAAGGTTTCCTGTGCGCGCAAATGTGCGATAAGGCATTTCAGGACTGGCGGTGAATCGCACCGCTTTCCCATGTACCGGGATTCTCTCCACAGATACGTGCAGCGTCTGACTACACGCGCGCGGAACGGCCAGAACGCCAGACCGCCCCCGGACTGCAAGTGGGACAGAAGGTCGGCTGCGTCGGCCAAGAGTTGGGCCCGCGAGACTTGCGCCGATGTTTCCAAGTCCGCATGGCTCGCCGCGCTGACAGGGCCGCCCACAGATTCGAGGGCCTTGCTTGTCGCGCTTTCAAGTGAACTCCAAGGCAGCGTACGACCGACACAGACTCCTTCCCGAACCTGGTCAATCCAAGGCTCTTCTCTTTTCGCAAGCCAGTCGGAAAGCCCAATTAACTGCTGCGCAATTTTGCACAGTTGCTGAAGCTGTTTCCTGTCACGTGGCAAAAGACGCTGTTCGCGTGCTTCCATGGCTTTGTCACCGAGCGTGGCCACTTTACTCCTCGCCCGTGAACAGGCGTCGATCGCGTTCTCGAAATCCTCCTCCGTCGGCAATGTATCCAGCGCGGGTAAAGTGTAGGCAAGTGAATTGCTGCGGCATTGCTCCCAGAGAGAATACAATTCCTTGAACTGTTCGTCCGTCAACGGGGGTTCCGTCTCTTCGCCGACCTGGTCGGGCAACCAAGAGAATCGCTCGCTATCGCGCGATACGGCTTGCGCGATAGCTTGAGCCGTGCCCTGATATGGCGTCCCAGGAACCGAGAAGACCGTTGTTTCAGCCTCCCGTATCTCCCGGAGTCGCCGGCGCAGGTCGGCCAGTCGAGCCTGCAACGACTGGCGTTCCCGCGTCTTTGCGTGAATCTGCCATTGGGCGTCAGTCGGGTTAGTCGTGTTGACGTGGCGAAGAATGCCCTGCACGGAATGTTCAAGATTCTGCCGTGATTCGGCATCCTCTCCAAGTAGGCTGACGGTCAGGGGGAGAATCGCTTCGGGAATCTTGTCGCGCAAGACCCTCAAGGCCCTGGGGGTCTGGCTGGTTACGAGAACGCGCTTGCCACTGGCCAACAAGTGACTGACAAGATTCACGATGGTGTGGCTCTTGCCCGTGCCCGGCGGCCCCTGGACCAGAACTCCCGAACGACCGCCAAGATGCCGAATAATCGCAAGCTGCTCATCGTTTGTTGGCAACGGAAACAGGATTGGTTCCGGTGAGTCGCCGGCTTCCGACGGATGGTTGTGACGGCTCTCGGAACCGTCGCCTAAGTCACACAGATTGCGGATGCCGCGCGGAATGCGCGTTCCCTCGCTCAGTTGCGCGACGATCTTCCTCAACACGTCGCGCATCGTTTGTGCACCGCGCTTGCGGAGAATTAGCACCGGCGCGAAGGCCATCTGCGGCGTCCGCGTCGCGCGCTCTGGACACTGCAACGTGCCTTGATAAGTCGCGTCGGCTGCCGAAGGTAGTGTTTGGAGCCACCCTTTCAGAATTGGCGTAATCTCCCGCCTATTCCACGGCGATGCGAGCGCAGACACCCTCTGCTCGATTGGCTTCTGGTCTTGGATGGGTGGGCGTTCGTTCACCTCCATCATGTCCTGCTCAAGCCGGAAATCCACTCCATCGAGTGCGGGAACGACGCTTATGCAGCCAGATTCGCGTTCGAGAGTGATCGTCACACGTGCCGTTACGATCGGGCGGCATATCTTGTGCCCACTGCCAGCGGTCCAGACAAGGATGCCCACGCCAAGCACGAGTTCGTACTGCTCACCTCGTCGTTGCTGCTCTTGGTAAATGGCGAAGAGCTTTCGATAAGCCCTCTGGATGCGCTGCCACCGCTGATACTGCACGCTCCAGGGATGCCACTTCGTTTCAAGGTACTTCCGCCAGGCCAAGGCAACGTGCGGATGGTCGCTCACTGGCAACCTCCGGGGCGGCGTCGATTCACACTCGTCGCCGGGCTGTTTGTCGCCTGGAACCCACCTGGGATCCACGATTTCATCATGCAGCTTGGGCTCCGCTGAAATGTCCTCCAAGCTTGCGGCGTCAAACCAGTGTTCACACTCGGCAGGTGGCGGGGGCAGGGGCGGCTTGACAGGCTTGTCAATCCGCAGCCAGTTCTCTTCGTCCGTTGTCTCCCCGTCGTCCCATGCGGGGGTGTAGCATTCCTTCTCGCGCGGCAATTCGCTGAACCAGAACACGGCCTCGTGGGATGCTACATCGCGCACCATTTTCGCGCGTAGCTCCGCAAGGGCACTCAGATACCGGAACAAACGGATCGCTTTGTCCCGGATTGGGTCCGACTCGGACGCGGCAGTAACGGCCACGTCGCTCGGTGGTGTGCTTTCCGGCATGGGCTTCGGCCCGCAGGAGGCTTCGGCTATCTACCCACAGGGGGGGGCTGATGATCGCTTACGTGTGGCGGAAGCTGCCTCACAAGTATGCATCATACATCTTGCCGGTGCGTCCGAGAATAGGCGGCGCCGGCATAGCGTGGGAACGACATCGTAGAAATCGCGAGGTTGTTTTTCGGCTGTGGCTCAGCAGATCCGCGGCAACTGCTCGCCGGAGAGGAGGTCGACGATGCGTCCGCCGCCCAGGGGGCCGCGGAGCTCGACCGTGCCGGGATGGGTGTCGGTGACCGTGCCGACGACCGCGGCCTCGGAGGCGACGGCGTGCCGGCGCATGATCTGGAGCGTGCCCTCGGCCGCTTCGGGGGGGACGATCGCCACCAGGCGGCCTTCGTTGGCCACGTAGAGCGGGTCGAGCCCGAGCAGCTCGCAGGCCCCGGCCACCGGCTCGGCCACCGGGATCGCGGTTTCGTCCAGCTCGATGCCCACGCCCACGTGATCGGCGATCTCGTTCAAGGCCGCGGCCAGCCCGCCCCGGGTCAGGTCGCGGAGGCAGTGGACGTCGCTCCCGGCCTCGACGAGCGCCGCGACCACGTCGGCAAGCGGCGCGCAGTCGCTCTGGAGGGCCCCCTCGAACTGGAGCCCTTCGCGGACCGACATCACGGCGATCCCGTGCCGGCCCAGGTCGCCGCTGAGGAGGACGGCGTCGCCGGGGACGACCCGGGCGGGTGAGATCTCCACGCCGTTCGGCACCCGGCCCACGCCCGCCGTGTTGATGAACACGCCGTCGCCCTTGCCGCGATCGACGACTTTCGTATCGCCGGTGACGATCCGCACGCCCGACTCCTCGGCCGCCCGCTGCATCGACTCCACCACGCGGCGGAGCGTTTCCATGGGCAGCCCCTCCTCAAGAATGAAGCCGGCGCTCAGCCAGAGCGGCTTCGCCCCGGCCATGGCCAGATCGTTGACCGTGCCGAACACGGCCAGCCGGCCGATGTCTCCGCCCGGAAAGAAGAGCGGGCTGACGACAAACGTATCGGTGGTGAAGGCCAGCCGGGTGCCGTCCAGCTTGAGGACCGCGCTATCGTGCGGGGGCGTCCGTTTCTCGGGGGTCCCCTCCCCACCCGACTCGAACGCCGGCAGGAACATCCCCTCGATCAAGGCCCGCATCAATCGCCCGCCGCCGCCGTGGGCCAATTGCACGGTGGCGTGGTCGTCGAGGGGGACGGGGCAATGGAGAGAAAAGTCGTCCGGCATCGGTCGGTCTCCTTCTCCGACGGAGGGTTCGTGTTCTGCGCCCCCCAAATGCGGCGCTTCCCGCAAGCGATCGTTCGCCTCATTCAGGCTTGGGGCTCAACTTGGCCGCCGGGCCGCGCCGTCAGACGTCGGGCTCTGACTCGAGCGGGAAACGCTCCGGATGTTCGATCGACTCAACGCCGAGATCCACGTCCAACTCGGGCCAGTGGAAATGGCCCGGCGAGGGCTCCTCCACGTGGAGGATCTTCCCTATCGGTGCCTCCTTGAACCACGGGAACGCCTCGTACGACATGAACAGCTCGCGATCTCCGGCGAGTAGCCAGACACCATGGGCCGAGATATTCGTGACTTCAGCCCCCGAAGTGCCGATGCCAGGCGGTTCTGAATTCATCGTGACGTTCCTCGATGATATCCTCTACCTCGCGGACCTGCGTCCGAGATAGTCGGTAGTTCTTCGCCAACTCGATCTGCGGCTCCAGCCAGAATTTCGCCTCCCCGTCCGCACACGACACGTGCACGTGCATCCGCGGCTCTTCCCTGGAAAAGAAGAAGAACCGGTATCCTCCTTCCCGATAGATGGTCGGCGTCAATGACACTCTCCCTGAAGCATGACGAACAAGATCGCCCGCGCGGATATCACGCGCGAACAGGCAAACGACGTCGCCATTATACAAGACGCTGGAACTACCGAAAACCCGACGGCCGCGCCGGTCGGGTGCGTTGCCAGGTGGGGCGGCGGCGAGCAGGCGAACCGAGGAGCGTGAGTGCTTCGGCGCAAAGCCCGCGCCGTTCGTCCAAGCAAGGGTGTCTGCGGCCAGCGAGAATGATCGGACGCAGTCAACGCCGCGGCCGTGTAGCGCCGTGGATCGGGCGGCGAGCGATTCCTACTCGTCGATCAGGATCTGAATCTCCGTCAGGTACTTTTTCGGGTTGCCGCGGAAGATCATGCCGGGGCCTTTGAGATAGACTTCCCGCGTGGGCAGCACCGTCTTGTAGCCCTTCGCTTTGACGTACTCGAGGATCTTGGAGTACGATCGCCCCAGCTCCTCGTACGGCCCCCGGTGGAGCAGGGCGACGCACCGTCCGCCGGGCAGTTCGCGCACGGAGATCCCCTCGGCTTCGACTCGCTTGCGAACCGGGATGCACGCCTCCAGGTCGGCGTCGTCCTCGCGGTATTCGCCGTCGTAGTAGAGGTTCAACGGCTTGCCCGAGAGGTGCCGGCCCAGGGCCCTGCCGATCTTGGCAAACCCCTTGCCGCAGTCGCTGTACTTGCCCTGCATGCGCACGCCCGCGATGAGCATCGGCTCCAGCACCTTCTCTTCCACTTCCGCCGTCGAGCTTTGCACGGTCATGTCCGCCTCCCTTTGGTTGGCGATGATTCGTTCGAGGCTCTCCACCACGTTTCGGTAGTGCCCGATTCGCTCCTGGAGGACCTGCTTCTGCCGCTCCAGGTGGGCGAGCATACGGCCTCCACCAAGGGGAGAGTCAACCGCGGGAATCGGCCGCCCCGGGGGATTTTTTCACGAAACCGTGAGATGGGCAAGCACCGGAGGGGCGGCGGCGTGCCTTGCGGGAGGGGGCCGTCACGGGGCCGACTGGCCCGCTCGCTGCATGCGCGCGGCCAGGTACTCGACCGGGTTGTAGTCGTCGGTGAAGACGACGCCGTCGGCCAGGTCGTATTGATCGGGGGCCAGATAGCCGCGAAACAAGGCGTCGACCAGTTGGCGATCGGCGTGCTCGCCGTCGCGGATCGACTCGACCGCCAGATCGTGCGACGCAGCCACCACGAACACGTTCTGCTCGACGGCTTCGGGCGCATCGGGGTGGGTAGTAAATACGCACCGGTGCGGGAACACCTCGGAAAGCGTCTTGCCCAGGGAGCGGAACAGGATCGCGCCCTCGCCTCGCACCGGGCCGTGGGCGTTGATGACGAAGATGCCCCGGTCGCTCAGGCGACCGCGCACGAGCTCGAAGAACTCCCGCGTAACCAGGTGGGCCGGAACGCAGTGCACGCCGTGGTAGGCGTCGCCGAAGATGAGGTCGTAGCGGGCGTCGGTGGCGCGGAGGAACCGCCGGGCGTCGTCGGCCACGGCGTTCATTGTCGGATACTCGTCGACCCGGAAGTACTTGCGTCCGACCTCGATCACCGCCGGGTCGATCTCCACGACGTCGACCCGGGCGTCGGGGAACGCGTCGAGCAGGGCCTCCGGCCAGGTGAACGCCCCGCCTCCGAGAAAGGCCGCCCGCCGCACCTCCGGGCAGAAGAGCTTGGCCAGTTGCCAGTATTCCAGGTACGGCACGACCATCCCGCGCGAGCGGACGAACTGCGAGCCTTCCTGCGTCGTGTCGAGGTAAAGGAATCGGGCCGTGTCGCCGTCGTCGGTGGGCGCCTCGGCCACCCGGATCTTGTGATAGAACGTGTCCTCCTCGAATACGACCGGGACGGGCCCCCCGAAGATCGTGACGTGGCGTGTTTTCCCGTCCGTGAATGCCCCGGCCGCCGTCGCTGCGCCAAACGCCACCAGCAGCCCGGCGACAACGGACTTCTTGTTGCGAAGCCGGGACCAGAAGAGGCCGTAGCCGACGATCGCGAGCGCCGCCAGCACGAGCCCGGTCGTCAGGAACACGGTCTTCAGCCCCAGGTGGGGGATCAACACGAAGCCGGAGCCGAAGGTGCCCAGCACGCTCCCCAACGTGGCGACCATGCCGATCGTGCCCGCTGAGAGACCCACGCTCTTGTCGTCGTCGAGCAGACTGATCAGCCGGATGGTGAACGGGGAGACGGAGGCCAGGAGGCATCCCGGCACGGCGAACAGGAGCATCGTGCCCAGCAGCGGCCCGGAGACGACGCCCAGCGAGCGGATCGGCCCCGAGAGCGCGGACTGAAGCGCCGGGACCAGGACGGTCAGCAGGGCCGAGGCGGTCAAGAGGTGCGACAGGACGACGTAGTCGGGTCGCCGGTCGGCCAGGTATCCGCCCAGGTAGTAGCCGGCGCTGATGCTCACCAGGATCACGCCGATCAGGCCGGTCCAGGTGTAGAGGCTGTTGCCGAACCAGGGGGCCAGCACGCGGTTCCCGGCCAGCTCGATGATCATCACCGCGGCGCCGGCCACCAACGCGGTGGCGATCAGGAACCAGCGGCACGTCTTGCCGCCGTGGCTTGCCGCGGGAGCCGGCTCGGCCGGGCGGCGATCGTCGGGGACGCGGCGCGGTTTGCGTCGTTTTTTCGCCATGGGATTCGCTCGCTTGATCGATGGCAGCGACTTCGAGGACTGCCTGCCGTCTGCCACGGCCTTTCCCCCCGGTGCGCCACTTGCTTGCAAGCAGTGCCCCGTCGGAGCCTCTCGCTACGGCCGGCTCCTTCGTTGCGACCCGCACGATCGCCACGACCGGGCCATTCGCGGTGGGACACCGGGCTCATAATAGCCTACGCTACGGCCAAGCCCGTGCGCGGATCGCCCAACGGACCTGGGCCCATAGAATCGCCGGAAAGAAGCAGAGAACGAGTCCGTATTTCACACTCAGGACGTCTGCTCGCGTCGGCTGCCCCGCCCGACACGACGGGCTACTCTCGCCCGGCCTCGGGCCCCGGATCGTCGGGCCCGAAACGGCCGCGGTATTCCGGGGCCGGGTACTTCTTT
Organism: uncultured Planctomycetaceae bacterium; assembly: GCA_964505295.1. Lineage (GTDB taxonomy): Bacteria > Planctomycetota > Planctomycetia > Pirellulales > Thermoguttaceae > DATKZH01. The sequence continues at coordinate 7,471 of CAZDHR010000014.1, read as the reverse complement.
TCGTTGGCGAGCATCTTTTGGCGGAGTGCCGTCGACAGATCGAGCCCGAGCTCGTTGGCCATGGCCAGCACGTAGCAGAGGACGTCGGCCAATTCCTCGCCGACGGCCGCCAGCTTGTCCTTGTCGTCGGCGACCGCCCGAGACTGCTCGGCGGTGAGCCATTGGAAGTGCTCCATCAGCTCGGCCGCCTCGACGGCCAGCGACATCGCCAGGTTCTTCGGCGTGTGGAATTGGTGCCAGTCTCGCTGGTCGACGAACCGGTCGACGAGCCGGCGCAAGTCGGCCAGCGTGGTCTCTAGGTCGGTCATGGCAGTGGGCAATCGGCCGTTGGGGGGCGAAAACCGCTTACGGCTTCGCCCGATGGATGTGAGAGCCGAGACGCAGAAACCACCACGTGTAGCGGAATCCCGATACGGCGTCAAGCGCACCCGACGATCCCCTCAGAACCGCGTGGGGAGGGCCTTGTCGAAGCCGGGCAGCATCTGCTGGACCGGGGGCTGGGCCCGCTCGGAGTAGCGCACCCGATAGCTCTCCGCCAGGTGGATCATGATCTCCAGCACCAACAGATCGGCGCGGGTCATCACGTGTCGGGTGCTGCGGTTGCCCAGGCCGCGGATCAGCTCGGCCAGCACGTGGACGTGCAGTTGCATGGTCTGTCGGGCGCTCATTCCGGCGGTGGCCAACAGATCGGCCAATTGGCTCAGCTCGCAACCCAGATTGCCCGATCCCATGATCACGTACGTCCGCAGTAGCTCGCGATAGTGGCGGACGAGCTCGCCGGGCAAGTTGGCGGGCGCCGCGACCGTCGGGGGGCAATCCGTGGATGGCCGAGGTGGGGCGGCCTCGTCCTGCGGTGGGTCCGACGCCGACGCGGAGCCGGCCGTGCGGTCGCCCTCGCCCTTCGATTCCAGGTCGTGGATCAACGCCCATTGCTGCCCGAGCAGCCGCCGGGCTTCGTCGTGCTCCCGCTGGAGCCGCTGCCGCTCGGCCTGGTTGAGCCGGCGGTTTTCGCGGATCAGTTGACACCGCTGAACCGCCCGGGCGACGACCCAGATCAGGTTGCGCGTGGTGGTCGTATTGGCGCAGACGTAGGCATCGGCCCCGACCTCGTAGCAGAGGGCGGCCATTTCCTGCTCGCTTTGGGTGCCCAAGACGACGATCGGCTCGTCGGCGCCGCCGGCCCGATACCCTTCGATCATGTCCATGGCGTCGAGCTCGTCGGGCTCATGGCTCACGAGCACGGCGTCGAACGTCTCGTCGCGGAGCCGGGCCAACCCCGCCACGCTGCCGAGGGCCTCGTCCAGCTCGATGTCCGAAGCACTGTCGCTGGCAAAGGCTTCGGCCAACCAACCCCCGGTCCGCCGGCGGTTGGTGATGTACAGGACCCTCATTCGCGGGGGCATTCCCTGCCAAACGGTCGGCCGCCCCTCCTTGTGCATCCGTTCGAGGACCAAGCCCATCGAAGCTTCCTTGCCGCTGGATGCGGGTATTGGGACAGGCTGAAAAGCGAGGCGGTACTGTAGCGAACCGCGGCGGGCGGGTCAAGCTCGCGCCGGGGCTCCGGCTCAAGCGGCTGGAGTGCACGCCAGGAGAACGCGTCACGTACTACAACTCCGTTTGGGGGACAAGCTATCCTGACGACAGCGGATGGCGGGGCGAGCCGCGGCCCCCCCCAATCCTCGCCGGCATCCTCGACATGCTTTGCGATTCCCAGCGTCCGTTTGATGAGGCGACGCCCTGCCGCTGGCTCCCCCTGTAGGGTTATGTACATCCGCTATTTTCGCGAATCTTGCATGCGCGCAAGTCGTGTCACAAAAATCACTTGCGCGGCAACCGGACTTCCGGTTCCCGGAAGTCGTGAACAAACCCCTTGCTTTTGCCATCTCTGTTGACGATAGTGTGGTGTAGAATTCAGTAGACTTCCTCCCCGCCGGACTTGCCGCAAGGCCCCAGCGGGGTTATTTTTTCAATGACCCGATAAAGAGCTAGACAGCCATGATGAACGATGCCACCGTCGGCCCGAAAACCGCAGGGAATACGGAGCTTCGGAGCCAGTGCTAGCAGATGCCACGGCCCTCTCAGGCCATTTTCCTAGCTTTTTGTCGGGTCGTTGTATTTTTTTGGGTTCATGCCCTCTGAACCATCTAACAAACGAACGGTCGCGTTCTTCGACGGGCAGAATCTGTTTCACCACGCGAAGGCTGCTTTTGGATATCCGTATCCAAACTACTCTCCCCTCGCCCTCGCGTCGCATGTCTGCCGCGGGAACGGATTCAACCTTCACGAGATCCGTTTCTATACGGGTATTCCATCTGCCAAGGATAACCCGTTCTGGAACAGGTTCTGGTCCGCCAAGCTACTGGCGATGTCTCGGGCAGGCATTACGACTTACTCTCGTCCGCTGCGATACCGAAAGAAAACGGTTCAGATTTCTGACGGAATCGAGTACTCGGCTACCGTGGGCGAAGAAAAGGGCATTGACGTGCGCATGGCGATCGACATCATGCGCATGGTACGGCAGAATCTGCTCGACGTGGCGTTACTGTTCAGCCAGGATCAGGACTTCTCTGAAGTGGCCGACGAGGTGAGGGCCGTCGCGCGAGAACAACGCCGATGGATCAAGATTGCTTCTGCCTTCCCTTTTAGCCCGACCGCGAGCAACCGGCGGGGAATCAACAAAACGGACTGGATTGCAATTGACCGAACTCTTTACGACGCCTGCATTGACAGACGCGACTATCGGCCAACTCCAAGATCTTCCTCTGGGCACTGACAAGCTCCTGACCCCCCGCTCCAGCAGGGTTCCTCGCCCGCCCGCCTCGGTTTTCTTCGACACGGAGTCAAACTGCACCACTACCACTCGCGGTCGCGCCCCTCACTCTGGGGAACGACACGTGGCAGAGTCCCTGATTGGCGTCGATGGGCGAATTGGCCTTGCGACGGGCCACGTCGAGCGTAGAATTCCCCCCGCCTGCTGGGTTCGGCCCCTCACACCCAACGATCGCGCATAGCATCATCCGGCGGAGCGGCCCCCCTTGCATTGAGCCAACCCACCATGAAACTAGCCTACCTCGATTGCTTTTCCGGAATCAGCGGCGACATGACGCTCGGCGCGCTGGTCGACGCAGGAGTCGATTTGGCCGCCTTGAACGCCGCGGTCGAGTCGCTCGGCCTGCCCGGCTGCCGATTGGTCGCCCGGGAAGTCGAGAAGCAGGGCTTTCGGGCCACGCAGGTCACCGTCGAGTACGAGCCGGAACACGCCCATCGGCAGCTTCCCCAGATCCTCCGGATGATCGACGCGGGCCGGCTCACCGATCGGCAAAAGGACCTCACCCGACGGATCTTCCACCGGCTGGCCGAAGCCGAGGCGCGAGTGCACGGCACGACCGTCGAGAAGGTCCACTTTCACGAGGTGGGGGCGGCCGATTCGATCGCCGACATCGTGGCGGCCGCGGTCGGCTGGGACCTTCTGGGCGTCGACCTCGTTGTCGCTTCGCCGATTCCGACGGGCACGGGCACAGTCAAGATGGCCCATGGCGTGTCGAGCGTCCCGACCCCGGCCACCGCCGAGCTGCTCAAAGGCGTGCCTCTGGTCGAGTCGTCGATCCCGCACGAGCTGACCACGCCCACCGGGGCCGCGATCGTCACCACCCTGGCCGCCCGATTCGGGCCGCCCCCGGCGATGACGATCGCCGAGATCGGCTACGGCGCGGGCGGGCGCGACCTGGAGGAGCAGCCGAACATGTTGCGTCTCCTGGTGGGCGAAGCGGCCGAAGGCCAAGGCGCCGAGCAGGTTTGGGTCCTGGAGACCAACCTGGACGACACCACCGGCGAGCTGATCGGCTACGCGACCACTCGGCTCTGGCAGGCCGGCGCCCTGGACGTCTACGCCACGGCCATCCAGATGAAGAAGAACCGGCCGGGCGTGAAGCTCTCGGTCCTGTGCCGGGCAAGCGACGTCGAGTCGATCGAGGCGGTTCTCTTCGAGGAGACCACCACGCTCGGCGTGCGTCGCTGGCCGGTAAGCCGAAACGTGCTGGTCCGCCGCACGCATCGGGTCGCCACCGAGTGGGGCCCGATCGAAGGCACCTTGGGGGAAGTCCGCGAAGGCTCGCTCCGCTTCGCCCCGGAGTTCGAATCGTGCCGCCGAGCCGCCACGGAGCACGGAGTTCCCCTGCGGGTCGTCTACGAGGCCGCCCAGAGGGCGTTCGACCCAAAGGTGCCGGGAATGGGGGGCGATCAGTCCAATCGATGAAAGGAGTCGCCCCCGTGGGCTTGTTCGCTCGGATCGAGTTTTCCACGCTTTTCGCCCTGATCGCCCTGACGATGACGATCGGATGGCTCCTTTGGCGGTCGCACCGCTACCTGGCCCGGCAGGAGAAGGGGGAGTCGCCGCCGGCCCGCACCTCCCGCCGGCAGCCGCCGCGGCAGCACGCGCCCTCGCTGGATGCCCCCGACGACGCGATCCGTTGGGAAGTCCAAATGCACGAGACCGCCCGGGACTTGTCCGGCCAGTTGGACAGCAAGATGGCCGCGCTAAGGCACCTGATCCGCGAGGCGGACCGTGCCGCGGGCCGGCTGGAGGCGGCACTGGCGTCGGCCGGGGGAGTGCCCGACGCGAGCCCTGCCGCCGAAGCGTCCACCGCCCAACCGTCCAACGCGTCGGAGAAGCTGGACCCCCTTCCTTCCCCGCCGACCGACCAGGCCGAGGCGCTGAAATCGGCAGGCGCCGCGGATCGGGGCTCCGTCACCCGCGAAGTCGCTCCGGAGGCCGGCAAACCGCAACGTCCCGCGGACGAGCGCTACGAAGAGATCTACCTGCTGGCCGACTACGGGTTCGACGCGGCCGAGATCGCCCGCCGCGTGGGCAGTCCGGTAGGCGAGGTGGAGCTGATCCTCGGCCTTCGGGGGAAGCGGTAGCACGGCGGCGTAATACGGCCGTCTTGCCTGTGCCCCCGCAACCTCCCCGCCGGGTAGCCCGGGCTACTGCCCCGCAAGATCGAGGGCGCGACGCTCGGCGCCTGGAGCCTTCCTGCCGAGAGTCTCGGTCCACGGCAGGGATTCGGCTACCTCGGTCGACGTCTCGGCCGGGCTTTCTCTGCGTTCCAGCTTGAGCTCGGTGATGATCACGTCGTCGATCACGCGGACGCCCAGCGTCTCGTTGATCTGCTCTTGGATCTGTTGCTTCAACTCGGCCAGGAGCGGGTCGTCGAAGTCGCCGCCATGTGCCCGGCGCATGAGCTCTTCGACCGCCTGCTGGACGCGGAGCCGCTTTGCCGCGAGCTCCCTCCGCGCTGCCGCCTCGACTTGGCCCAATAGCGCGATGTGCAAACGGAACTCCGCACGGAGGACCCGGCCCCCTTCGTCCGGCTCGGCCAAGAAGCGAAACTCGCCGAGTGACACTTCCGGGCCAAGCGCGGCGGCGTCCCGGGTCGCCCTCAACTGGGAGCACGTCAGGCCGATCACGTGCCCGACAACCGACAGCCCGAGCAAGATGAGCAGCCACTTCCGCGTGAACAGGCGCCCGACGAAGGCAACCGGCTTCTTCGCGTCGGACTTCTGCTTCGGTGCCTCGTCGTCCGCCGCCGCTTGATCGGGTGTCGCTTTTTCGGCCATGGTCGGATGGATTCCCCGTCAGTCGCGCGCGGGCCCCCGTCTTCGGGTGGGAGCATTACCCGAGGCAAGTGTAGCTTACCGGGGCCGTGGACGAGTGAGGGGCGAACCGTTCCGGAAGACGCCGCAGGCTTGCAGCTTCAGGGGCCCACTACTCGGGAGACCGACCGTCCCGCAAAAGGTGCTGGGCGATCGCGGGAGACCCACCTGAAAGAGGGGTTTTCCCGGGGCGCAAAAAAGTGGGGGCCTCTGACGAGCCGCAATCCACAGCGACTTGACCGGGCGGCAAGGGCAAGGTAACCGCACAGTCTTTGGTGCGCCAGAGGCCCCACGGGCCAGCTTACGGGAAAACGACAGATTGTCCCCTGTTGGCGGAAAGCACAACACGTGCCATTGTGAACCATTCACGGCGGCAAGCCGGCGCTCAGCAGGAACCCCTTACTCGACAATCATTTACGCGCACGGCGGGCTTCCGCCCGGACCTGCTCGCGAGGACCTCGGCCTTCCACGGAGATGTATCGATCCGCGACACCTGATCGGATTTGGCGCAGCACGCTGGGCCAATCCTCCGGCCCGAGGCTTTGTGCATCCCCCATTCCGGTGGCGTCGGCGAATCGACCCGGGGACGTTTTGAGGTCTCGAACCGATCGCCTATACTGTTGCCGTCTAACGAGGTGCGCGGCTTTCGGGGCAATCGTTCGTCGATCCCGTCCGCTGCCCCTCGTTCCCTTGCTCTGGCGAGGGAACGTTTCACCTGAACGCAGCTCGCCTGCTCGCGCGTAAGCGCCTGCGGTGTAATGACTTGCGCCGCGCCCACCGGCGCTGCGAGGCCCAGGCGTCGTGTCGAGATGCCTGCCGGCGCCACGCTCGATGAATGCTCGCCTTCCAGGAGATCTCGGATGCAGGATACGGCCTCGTTGCCGCCCGACGCAGACCACGTACTGATTTCGGTCAACCCGAAAGCCGGGCGGAGGTCGGCCGCGCGTCGCGTCGATCAGTTGACGGACCTGCTCGGCCAACAGGACTTTGACGTGGCCATCCACACCGACCTGGCGGAAGTCTCCGCCGAGGCCAACCGCCTGCATGCGAAGGGGCGCCTGCGGGCGCTCGTCGGAATAGGGGGCGACGGCACCGCCGCCGAGCTGGCCAACCGCACCAATGAGGGGGTTCCTCTGACCCTCCTCGCCGCGGGCACGGCCAACCTGCTGTCCAAACATTTCCGGCTGAGTGGGAAACCGGAGAAGCTATGCCGGACGATCGCCGACGGCAACCTGCTCCGGATCGACGCCGGCAGGGCCGCGGGCCGACTGTTTCTGGTCATGGTCGGCTGTGGGTTCGATGCCGACGTGGTCCAGCGCGTCCACGCCCACCGCGAAGCCAACCCCCGCGGCGCCCACATCGGCTACGCCAGCTACACCAAACCCATCCTGGAGTCGATTCGTAGTTACGGGTATCCCGAAATCCAGATATACTGCGACGAGCCTGGCGAGCCAGCAGCGGAAGACCGACCGTCTCCGATTACCGCCCGATGGGTGTTCGTCTGCAACCTGCCGCGTTACGGCTGGGGGTTGCGCGTGGCACCGGAAGCCGTTCCGACGGACGGGCTGTTGGACGTTTGCACCTTTCGCCGCGGATCGCTGTTTCATGGATTGCGGTACACGGCTGCTGTGCAACTCGGCGGGTGGCACCGACGGATGAGCGACTGCGTGATGCGTCAGGCACGGCGGCTTCGCATTACGTCCGAAGAGCCGGTGGTGTACCAGTTGGACGGCGACCCGGGCGGTGTGCTGCCGGTGGACGTGGAAGTGCTGCCGAATCGCGCAACCCTGGTCGTTCCGGCGGGAGAGTAGAAGCCCCC